>CALRSN020000136.1:0-6374 GCA_943370865.1 Bordetella parapertussis | reverse complement strand
GTAGCTAAGAGCTATCATGGGCCTGATCCAGGATTTGCGGTAGGTGAAATATGCGTAGAGGTCATTGCGAAGCGGCGAAGTATAAAAAGGCAAAGAGTCTTTGGCAAAATAACGGGTATAGGAAATACCGGTAGCCAGGTCCTTATTTTTTAAATAATCATACGAACCGGTAAGTGACCATTGGTACAGGTTCATATTCTTTTCGTCGTTAACCAGATAACCAGTGGCGCTAAGCCCAACGCCCGACTTATGATACCAGGTCAGCATCGGCGTGTAGGTCAGTTTGGGCGTAGCTTCTAAAGAGGCATTGTCTTTACCCGTAAAGTTGAAATATCCCCGGGCAACAGATAAGCTTCCCATAAAATAACTTTTAGGGGTCAGGATGGAATCCATAAAAGATTCAAAATCCTGGAAAAGCTCGTCATAATCAATGGTAGTATCAGCCAGTAACAGGTCTTCATCGGTGACAATAAGAGAATCAGCCGGGGTTTTCTGTGCAGCGACAGTCGTTCCCAGCACTGCAAAAAACAGCACTATCAGCCATCGTTTGAACATCGGGCAGTGATAATTTTGGGTCATAGGTTCGGGCCTGTTCAGTGGTTGGCTTAAGACCAACGGCTTAGAAAAAAGTTTAATACTCAAATAAATAAGTACTAAACGAACCTACTGCCAAAATATTTGAAGCCGGGGTCAAAGAAGCTTATCAGGCCAGTTCTAACACAGTGATCTCCGGCAAAATGCCCACCCGGCCGGGGTAACCGATGAAACCAAAGCCCCGGTTCACATATAATTTCTGGTTTTCCTTTTCATATAAACCTGCCCATTGCTTATACATATACTGAACAGGGCTCCACCTGAAACCTGGTATCTCTACCCCAAATTGGGCTCCATGAGTGTGGCCGGACAGCACCAGGTCAATGTCTTTATAGTCTTTTGTTACCTCAGACTCCCAGTGCGAAGGATCATGACTCATTAATATTTTAAAAGGGTAGCCTGCCGCACCGTCATATGCTTTTTCAAGGCTGCCATAGCTATGGAAATTCTGCCGGCCGCTGATATTCTGCACGCCCAATAAACCGATCCGGTGGCCATCTTTTTCGATGCTCACATGTTCATCGTTCAGCAATCTCCAGCCCAGGGAGGCATGGACATTTTTGAGCTGTTCAAGATTAGCTCTTTTTTCCTCAGGACTACCCCATTGCACATAATCACCGTAATCATGGTTGCCCAATGTAGAATAGACTCCAAGCGGGGCTTCCAGTTTGTCAAACACATCCATATAGTCCTTCATTTCGTCGGCCGTATTGTTCACCAGGTCGCCGGTAAAAAGAATGAGATCAGGCTTTTCATTCATGATCTTTTCAATGCCTTTTGCAACGGCAGCTTTATCGGTGAAGCTGCCTGAGTGGATATCCGAAATGTGGACGATCTTCAACCCTTTAAAAACCGCCGGGAGATTGGCATAGCTAAGCTGAAACCGCTTTAACTGGTAATTATATTTATTGCCAAAGCCATAAACGAGTGTACCGAACAGGCCACCACCAAATAGCATACCGGCCCAGCTCAGAAAAACGGAACGGGAAATAGCCTCGCCTTCAGTGTCTACCCCATCAACAGTCTCTTTTTTAAACAATTTGGCTGCGGTCCATTGAAACAAACGCCTGATATCATCGACCAGGAAAAAAACAGCGGCGATCAGCTTGGCAAAGAATATTCCTGCAATAATGGCAAATACAGTGGTTCGTATAAACCGGGCCTGGTGCTGAAATTGCAGGTACGGGAGTAATAAAAGCACGATGATCGCACCGATAGAAATGACCCAGTAAGCACTGTAAATAATGGTCCGCATCCTCCCGCTGGCGGCATGAGAAACAGTTTTCACCGCCTGGAAGCAATAAATATCCAATAACACCATAAAACCAATCAATATCCACCAAAAGGGAGAATTACGCATACAATAAAATTAAAGCCGGGCTGCTTACACCCGGTTGTTTGCTTAACGCTTATTTTTGCCAAATGGTTAAAATTGGGCAAAACTAAATTTTGAGTTCTTAGTTTCAGTCGGCAATTTTACCACGAACAACTAAACATTACCAAGGAGTTTTCGGCAAAATGGCAAGAATCATCGGTGTAGCAAATCAGAAAGGAGGTGTGGGCAAGACCACCACCGCTATTAACCTGGCGGCCAGTCTTGCCGTACTCGAATATAAAACATTGCTGGTGGACGGCGATCCGCAGGCCAACAGTACTACCGGTGTGGGATTTGATCTCCACAATGTGACCCAGAGCCTTTACGATTGTATGGTGAACCAGACAAGGGCCAAAGATGTGATCCTGAAAACCGATATTCCCAATCTTGACCTTATTCCTTCGCATATTGACCTGGTGGGTGCTGAAATTGAAATGATCAACTATCCCAGCCGGGAAATGGTGCTCAAGAACCTGCTGGATGCAATAAGGGAGGATTATGATTTTATCATCATTGACTGCTCTCCTTCTTTGGGTTTGATAACGGTAAATGCACTTACAGCTGCTGATTCGGTAGTAGTGCCGGTACAATGTGAGTTCTTTGCACTGGAAGGATTGGGTAAATTATTAAACACGATCAAGATCGTTCAAAGCCGCCTGAATACGGCTCTTGTAATAGAAGGTATCCTGATGACCATGTATGATGGCCGTCTGCGCCTCTGTAACCAGGTAGTGAGTGAGGTAAGACGTCATTTTGAAGACATGGTATTCAGCACCATCATTCACCGGAATGCCCGGTTAAGCGAAGCCCCCAGTGTAGGTAAACCTGTGATTTTATACGACGCTAACAGCAAAGGATCGATGAACTACCTGAACCTTGCCAAAGAAATTCTTCAGAAAAACGATATGACGAAGATCAAACAGGATGAGAGGATATTAGAGCTGTGAGTACAGAAGCTGCGAGTCCTTAATTCCATTTCAAACTTCCAACATGAGTACGCCTAAACAAAATAAAGATGCCCTCGGTAAAGGTATCCGCTCTTTATTACAAAGTATAGATTCCGATCTGAAGACCAGTACCGGTGCTATCAAACCAGCGGTAGTGGAAAATGTTACCGGTACCAACCGCATACCTATTGATGAAATAGAGGTTAACCCTAAACAACCCCGCCGTGATTTTGATGAACAGGCCTTGCAGGAATTAGCCAGTTCGATCAAACTGCATGATATCATTCAGCCGGTCACTGTTTCCAAATTACCTTCTGGGAAATACCGGTTGATCTCCGGTGAACGAAGATTAAGGGCTTCCCGGATCGCCGGCTTAACGGACATACCGGCTTATATACGCCAGGCCAATGATGCACAATTATTAGAACTGGCATTATTAGAAAACCTGCAACGGGAAGACCTGAATGCTATGGAAGTAGCACTCAGCTATAAACGCATGATGGAAGAACTGGATTATACCCAGGAACAGGTAGGCGAAAGGATGAGTATTGACAGGAGCACGGTGGCCAATTTCATCCGCTTATTAAAATTACCGCCCGATATTCAATTAGCCGTTCGCAACGGAGAACTCAGTATGGGACATGCCAGGGCATTGATCAATGTTGACAGCATAGATAAACAGTTATATATTTTTAAAGAGATCAAACAAAGAGGCTTGTCGGTCAGGCAAACAGAAGAACTGGTCCGTAACCTCTATAAACAGGGCGGTGCTGTTAAAAAAACTTCAAAAAGCTCTTTGGCCCCGGCCTTCCAGAAAATAGAAGATAAATTAGCATCTCAATTCAGCACAAGAGTGAAATTGAAACACAGCCGCAATGGTAGTGGGCAGATCACTTTCGATTATTATTCACTGGAAGAACTGAATAAACTACTCAACCAGTTAGATGTATCAGCTGATTGATAAACCCAGCCCCGAAAGGGATCTTTGATGATGCATAAAATCGTAAACAGTTATTGGCAAAAAATTATTGTACTGGCAGTCGTACTGTTTGCAGGTTATTTTTTATCAGCACAACAACCCGATTCATTAATTAAAGTTGTTCCGGAGGAAACAGTGGTTGCTACCGCAGAAAAAAACAAAAAAGATACGGTAGTAAAAAAGCACAGCCCCCGCACAGCAGCAATTCGTTCCGCCATTCTTCCGGGACTTGGCCAGATCTACAATAAAAAATACTGGAAACTGCCTATCGTTTATGGAGCCATTGGTATCAGTGGAGGTGTTTTCTTTTATAACCTAAAAAATTATAAAGACACCAGGTTTGCCTACAAAGTAAAATATAACATGCGGCAACCCAATGCCACTGCCGCTGACTCTGCTTTGTTCAGCAAGATCAGGCCTAACCTTCAGCCACTCAGCGAAGAATCTCTGCGGTTTTACAGGGACCAATTTCGCCGGGATGTTGACTATTCTGTACTATTCTTTATCATTCTCTGGGGATTGAATGTGGTGGATGCCACCGTAGATGCCCACCTGAAAAGTTTTGACGTAAGCCCTGATCTTAGTCTCCGGATCAAACCCGGTCATAGTGAAATGGCGGGCACCAACGGTATCAGCCTGGTACTATCCCTGAAAGATAAACGGGCCCGGTAGCCGGAATAAAGTTTTTCCTTTATCTATTTTTAAAGTTATTTGCAGCAACAAACAGGTTTTACCTGCCAACTAAAACCAGCATTATGAATATTGCACTGATCGGTTATGGGAAAATGGGGAAAGCCATAGAAGAGATCGCTGTTCAACGGGGACACTCGATCGTTTTAAAAATTGACGAGAATAACCTAGCTGATTTCAATGCAGAAAAAATAGCAACGGCGGATGTCGCCATAGAATTCACCGGGCCGCATACAGCACTGGATAATATCAAAAAAACCATTGGCTTTACCATCCCGTTGGTTTGCGGGTCCACCGGCTGGACGGAAAAAATGGACGAGGTGAACCAACTGGTAAAAGAAAAAAGTGGAACCTTTTTATATGCCAGCAACTTCAGCATTGGTGTAAATATTTTCTTCGAGGTCAATAAAAGGCTGGCAGCCCTGATGGCGCCACACAAAGAATATGAAGTGATCCTGGAGGAAGTGCATCATACCCAGAAAAAAGATGCACCGAGTGGTACGGCCATCACCCTGGCTGAACAGGTACTCAACGAGATCAAAAGAAAAAAACGCTGGGTGAATGAGCTGAGTGATAATCCCGAAGACCTCGAGATCATCAGCCAGCGGGAAGACCCGGCGCCAGGCACTCACCATGTTAAATATTCTTCAGCAGTGGATGATATTGAGATCATACATACTGCTCATAACCGCAAAGGTTTTGCGGCCGGTGCCGTACTGGCCGCTGAATTTATAAAAGATAAAAAAGGTATCTTCAGCATGAAAGATGTTTTGGGATTATAATAGTCTTTATCAATCTTTCTCAACCCCATGCTGAAAAATAGTTTATCCTGCCTTTTGTTTTTTTTCGTTTGCGGTACGGCAAACGCACAGACTTCCGCCACCGATAGCCTGCAAAAAATTATTACTACAGAAAGGAAAGATAGCAATACCGTGAAGGCATTGCTCAAGCTAGCTGAAACGTATCGCTGGGAAAAGCCTGATTCAGGCATCTATTACGCAGAGCAGGCCATACAGCAAAACACCCGGCTTAATTTATCTCCTCGCTATACCGCCTTTGCCTGGAACTCCATCGGGTATGCCAGGTATATGAAAGCTGATTATCCCGGCGCCATCAAAGCCTTTGAATCCTACTATACCTTTTCAGAAAAGGCAAATGATCTTATCAATATGGGCTTTGCACTGAATAATGAAGCTGGCGTTCATATTGAACTTGGGAACTATGTAAAAGCAATGGAGAAATACCAGCAGGCGCTGGCAGTTCGGCAAAAAGCTAACGATAAGGGTGGCATTGCCATGAGCTATAACAATATTGGTTTTATCTACAAAGACATTGGTGACTATGAAAAAGCTATTCATAATTTTTTATTCGCCCTGCGGGAATATGAACAACTGGACGACAAAAAAGCTGTAGCCAAAACGCATAATTTTATTGGTATCGTTTATGCAAAAAAGAAAGAATATAACAAAGCCATTTCCCATTTAGAGCAGGGGATCAGTATTCAAAAAGCAGCCAATGATAAAAACGAACTGGCGATCAGCTACCAGTCCATCGCTTCCATTTATAAAGAACAGGAAGATTACAACCGCTCTGTTTCTTTTCTGAATGATGCTATGAAAGTTTACGAAAGCAGCAATGATCTCCGGCAGATCGCATTGGTGCAGGCCGACCTGGGAGAGATTTACCTGCAGAAAAAAAAATATGATTCTGCGGCCTGGTATTTCACCCGTTCTGTTGAACTCAATAGCCAGATCGGCAATAAACGAAATATGGCTTCCTCCCGTATGGG
>CALRSN020000135.1:0-6385 GCA_943370865.1 Bordetella parapertussis | reverse complement strand
GTCCTGCTTTCAGCAGTTCATCCAGTTTTTATATTGGCAAGAGAACACACACAGAAGTAATGGCTGCGGGAAACAGTTATACGGATTCGTTTACTGTCAATATGCCATACAGCTTTATTGTAAATTCATGTTTCCTGGAAACTACCTATTCGACAGCTTACTTCTTTGTTAAAACAAATGCGGGGTCCGGCGTATACGAAGGCACCAGCATCAACAATAATGTGACCGGATCTGGTGCAAGAATTATAATCAACCCTTTAGTTGACCATATTGTAACAAATGTTTCCGGAGCTGATACTACGACTGCAGGAAGGCCCTATACAACAACATGGACTGTTAAAAATATTGGTTATAAACCCAACGAAATTAACTATTACTATTTCTGGTATGATGCAGTTTATTTTTCTACGGACTCTGTCTTTAACAATAATGCCATACAGGCAAGTAATTTTGTTAACACCACCCGGCTTGAAAGGAACCAATCTTATTCTGAAACAAAAACAGCAACAGTTCCCAATATTCCAACCGGTGATTATTATGTATTTGTAAAAACAAATTACAACTCATACATAATCGCAGAAAAGGTATTAAATAATAATGCTAACCTTATCCGCAATGAATCAGGTGCAGCCAAAAAGATCCACGTCATACAGCCGCCATTGCCTGACCTCGTCGATACAATACTTTCCATTCCGGTGTCTGCGGCTATCGGGCAGCCTCTTACAATAATTCATAAAGTAACAAATAGCGGGGTTGGCGTCACTTACCCGTCCGGATGGAGTAACAGCGCCTGGCTATCCACTGATTTCATTCCCGGCAATGCCGGTGATATCCTGCTGACTTCAGTAAACCGTTCAGGTAACCTGCTGCCAGGCCAATCCTATACCGATACTGTTACAGCTACCTTAAACATCCTTACCCCGCCGGGAAATTATATTCTCCTGTCTAAGGCTGATGTAAACAATGCAGTCTTTGAAAGTAATGACACTAATAATGTGGCTTACGGGTATATCACTGTTTATTCGCCTGCTCCATCAGACCTTGTTGTTCATAACATCATGAAACCGGATACAGCCTGGCTCGGCTACACAATTGATACGGCAAAATGGGTAGTTGGCAATATCTCTGTCAACAATGCTACAGGAATTTCTGCTGATGGAATTTATTTATCAAAGAACATGGTGCTGGATTCAACAGCCGTTTTGCTCGGAATTAAAAATAAGACCATTAACCTTCCGCCTCTCGGAAAAGATACTATCAGTCTGCAACCGTTAGTTACCGGAGTAACAGAAGGAAGTTACAATGTGCTCGTAAAAACAGACCTGCTGAATAATATTATTGAAACCGATAAGTCTAACAATACCGGGGTTTCGGTTGGCAGTATATATGTAAAGGCAAAAGAGTTACTGTTAAATACGCCTGAAAACAACAGCCTGCATACGATTACCCGGTATTATAAATTACAAATACCGGATTCACTCCGGGGGTCAACCATTCTTGTTACACTGAAGACCAATGACTCGCTTACCATGCGGAATGAGATGTATATCGGTCTAGGCTACGTACCAACAGCATCCGCTTTTGATTACCGTTTCGAAACAGCCAATTATGGAAATCAGCAGATCGTCATGACTTCGGTAGTTGATTCCGTTTATTACATCGCCTACAGGTGTGTGTCACCCAACCCGGTGGTACAAGATATTACGCTGAAAGCGGTAAAGCTTCCGTTTGCAATACTCACAGTTCAATCCAATTCGGGGGGAAATATTGGGAATGTAACAGTAAAAATCAGTGGGTCGCTGTTCACCAGTTCAATGATAGCAACACTGGAGAAACCGGGTACTACGATCTATTCATCATCAGTGTTTTTTGTTAACAGTACGACAGTATTTGCCACGTTCAACCTGCAGGGAAGACCATTGGGATTGTATAATGTATCTCTACAAAAAGCTGACTCTACTATAGCCACACTTACCAATAGCTTCACCATTGCCAATGCAAATAATGGTGGCATCCTCATGGGCGGCGGACCGAATACCGGTCAGTCAGGAACGGGCACTGAACCTGGCTGTGATCCGGGTACACCTTCCGGGTTGAACAGTCAATTAGTAACTGAAATCGTGGTACCGGAGAAAGTATTTGTAGGATGGCCTTTTGTGATACAAATTAATTACACCAACCCTTCAAATAATGATATACCGGCACAGGTAAGAATACTGTACAACGATAAAGAAGTGATGCTGGCAAAAACCACTGCAGAGTTAGCAGCCGGAAACACATCATTACATCTTGAACTGTCAGAACCGGGCGGGCCTCCGGGTATAATACGGGCGGGTGCCAGCGGAACAATCACCGTATATGGTAAAACACCGCTGAATATGCCGGGTCACACAATGATCAATTTCACACTGCGATAAAAAGAAATTATGAATTATTCAATTCAAATACAGGTTATGAAAAATAAAGGCAGCCGTTATTTATTATCCCTACTGCTGGTGATTGCCGCAACAACTTCCCTAACTGCACAAAACATCAATATTCCTAATAAAAGAGGACCCATGGGGCTACAGGTCAATACACTTACAGGCAATTTATTTTTCTCCCGGACAGATCTGTATATTCCGGGAAGGGGTTTTCCCCTCGATATAACTTTTTTCTACAACAGTTATCACCACACAGAAAATAATGGATTTGGGAAAGGCTGGAGTTTCAACTATAATATTAAATATAAAGATGACTCCACCAGTTCAAAAACGATAAGCTGGGGTGAAGGCCGGAAAGACAGGTACACACCAGCCGGAAATGGCTCCTATACTCCGCCCAAAGGTATCTTTAACGGATTATCAGAATACCAGCCGGGTAAATATTTACTGGTTGACCCGGACGGAATTAAATTTTACTTCGACAATGCTGTTCATAAGAAAGTAACAAAGATTGAAGAGCCTAACGGCAACTTTCTTACAATGACTTATGCAGATACTTTACTTACGGCTATTACGAATACTGCTGGTCAAATCATTTCATTGAACTATACAAATGGAAAGCTTACCGGCATTACTGATGCGATCAGTTCACCAACCCGCACAATTACTTACACTTACGACGGTGCCGGAAATCTTACCCAAGTAAAAGATCCCCTGAACGGCACCAACAAATACAGCTATTTAGTGAATGGCCCGATGAAAGGGATAACTGATAAAAACAACAACAAGGTGGATATTGTCTGCTATTTTGACTTGAGAATCAGTGAACTTGTTGGCTGTAATAAACGAATCAGTTTTTCGTACGACACATCCGCTCTGGTATCCTACATTACAGACCACCAGGCCAATGGCGCAAACCAGGTAACTCAATATTCCTTCAAAAAAACAGAAAATACTATATGGCTCAGCTCACTCTCCGGGAACTGTTGCGGGTTCAATATGAAATTTGAATATGATGCTGCTGGAAATAAAATAAAAGAAACAGATGCCAAAGGCAATAGCACCCATTTTACATATGATGGTAAGGGAAATCTGCTGACCATCACAGACCCCCTTGGCCAAACCATTACCTATACTTATTCTTCCAACCTTAACAGGGTGATTTCGTCTACTGATGAAAAAGGTTTTACCACCACTATGACCTATGATGCAGCCGGTAATCTTACTCAACTAATTGAACCGGGCAACCTGGTTTATTCCGCCTCTTACAACAGTAACGGTGACATTACCAGCAGTACCGATCCGAAAGGAAATACGTTTATTTATACATACGACACTTATGGAAATCCCTTATCCGTAACAGGGCCAAATGGCTACCAGGCAGCTTTGGGATATGATGCAAGGGGAAACCTCCTTTCCTTTACAGATGCGAGAGGGAACACTGCTAATTTAGAGTATGACATCCTTAACAGGCTAAAGAAAATAATTGACCCGGCCAATAATGATATCAACCTGAATTACGATGCGGAAGGAAATGCCATTTCGGTTACCAACGAAAATAATGAAACCAGCACAGTGGGTTTTGATGCATCCAACCGGAAAGTACGTTTTACTGATGCTATGAATAATAATGTGACCGTCGCCTATGATGCAATGGATAATATTATCAGCATTACCAACCAGCTTGGCAATAAAATGGAGTTCAGCTATGACTCCCGCAACAGGATAACAGGATTGAAAGATCCGTTGGGGAATAATACAGCTGTGAACTATGATGCAAACGGCAACATTACATCTTTAAGTTTTCCAACCGGAGAAATGATCAATTACAGTTACGATGTATTAAACCGTATTAAAACAATCACAGATGCCACTGGGCCTCTCTATAGTCTGACCTATGACGCCAATAACAATATTACCCGGCGTATAAATGGAACAGGCATTACATATGATGCTGAATATGACAGCCTGAACCGTATAAAAAAAATTACAGATGCACTTGGC
Source organism: Bordetella parapertussis (assembly GCA_943370865.1). Lineage (GTDB taxonomy): Bacteria > Bacteroidota > Bacteroidia > Chitinophagales > Chitinophagaceae > CADEDV01. The sequence continues at coordinate 1,958 of CALRSN020000135.1, read as the reverse complement.
AATTTCGCATCACTCACATACGACAAGAACAGTAATTTGGTATCGGTAACAGACGGTAACAACAAGACTACTAGTTACACTTATGACAGCCTGGACAGGATCAGAACCATTACAGACAATAATGGCTTTGTTGTAACCTATGGTTATGATGCGACAGGGAATATCATATCCGCAAGAGATCAGAATAACAATACCACTAACTACACTTACGATAACCTCAACAGGCCCCGTAGGATTACCTATCCCGATGGCCGGTTCACTGAATACAGTTATGACAATAAAGGGAATGTGATAGGTAAATTACAAACAGATGGCACCCTTATAAATTTTGTCTATGACTCGCTTAATCGGGTCATCAGCAAAACATTGCCAGATGGCCATGTCTATTCTTTTGCTTATGATGCCATTGGAAGAATCGTTGCAGCCACCAACAACACCGGGACGGTTTTCATTACTTATGATGCTCTCAACCGCATAAAGTCAGAAACATTTGAAGGAAGAACAGTTCAGTATAGTTATAACATAGCCGGCCGTACACAAACTACCATTTACCCCGACAGCACGGTGGTAACAAAAACCTATGATACCAGGAACAGGCTTACAGGTATTTCAAAAAATAACTCGTTATTGGTAAGCTACCAGTATAATAATAATAACCAGCTGACAGGACAAACATTTGCCAACGGCGTATCCAGCAACAGGCAGTATGATATTGCAGGTCGCCTGATCAGTCTTAGCTCTGCCGGCAGTACTATTCAAAACACCGGGTTTTCGTACGACAACCAAGGCAACAAAACAGCCATCACCCGTTTCAATGCGCTGGCAAAATCAGAACAGTTTGCCTATGATAATGGCTACCGCATCACCAATTACAAACGTGGTCCGGTTGGAGGTTCTCCTGTTTCACAATCCAGCTATACCTATGATGCAGTAGGAAACAGGGTCACAGCAAACCTTAATGGGGTGACCACTACATATACTGCTAATAACCTGAACCAGCTAATTAGCAGTAACGGCCCTCAAACCCTTAATTATACTTACAATAACAATGGCAACCTTACATTCGACGGAAATTTTCATAAGTTTTATGATCCGGAAGGAAGACTGGTGAAAGACTCTTCTGCACCTGCTAATGTTTTAACCTACCAGTATGATGCACTGGGTCGCAGGGTACATAAGAACCTGAACGGTAGTGTCCTCAAATACAGCTTTGCCGGTATGCAGCTGATAGAAGAACGGGATGGTGGTACGGGAGCGATCAAAAATAAAACGATCTTTTCCAATTTTCTTACACCTGTTGCCAATGAGAAAGATAATAACCTGTTCTACTATCACCAGAATGAGTTGAACTCTGTTGAAGCTATCACTAATCAACAGGGACGTCTGCTGGAAAAATATGAGTATGATGTCTACGGCAAGATGAGTATTTATGATTCCCTCAATAACCCACTGGCTGGTTCATTGGCCGGGAACCAATTTGGATTTACTGGGCAGGTGTATGATAGCGCCACTGGTAATTACAAATTCTTCTTCAGGGAATACAATCCGGAAACCGGTCTTTTTAATCAAAGGGATTTAATAGGCTATGCGGATGGAATGGGTATGTACCAGTATGTACATAATAACCCGGCGAATGGTATTGATATACTTGGTCTTGAAGATTGTCCTCCCCCTGCTAAATCCTGGGTTGACAGAACTGAAACAACAGAATCATGGGTAAATGCATCGGGGTCTACTATTGAAACAATTTTAAAAATACGGTTATGGGATTTGCAAACTCGGCTTAAAAATATTGAAGAAACCATGGATTTTCTGCAGAACAATGAGCTGCTGGATATGGCTGATGACGTTGCCAATGATTGGCTCAAAGTGGCAGATAAATCAGATGCACTTAGCCAATCGAAATGGCTTAAAGGTTTAGGCAAGCTTGGGTTTGGTTTAAATGCGGCTGATGCACT
>CALRSN020000134.1:0-6454 GCA_943370865.1 Bordetella parapertussis | reverse complement strand
GAGTAACTCTATTTGCCGGTTTACTGGGTATGGTTGTGATGACCGGGTTATTACTTTATTTTAAGGAACAAGACAGCGATATCATGAAAGCCATGCTTTCGCAGGTGTATTCATTGCTGGTGATCATTTTTGCAGTCATGATCGTGTTTTACATGAAAAGATTGCAACAAAATTTTGCGCATGAGAAAACACATATGATCTCCCTCTTTGAAAATGCAACAGAAGGCATATTGCTCACCAATCACTCCGGCCAGATCGTACTGGCCAACCCTGCTGCAGCAAAGATGTTTGGCTATACATCAGACGAACTGGTCGGGCAGTTTATTGAGAAATTGATCCCACAGCGGTTCCATCATAAACATTCCGGGTTACGGGATGGTTTTTATAAAGCTCCTTCAAACCGGACCATGGGCACGGGCCGGGACTTATTTGCTAAAAGAAAAGATGACAGCGAATTCCCGGTGGAAGTAAGCCTCAGCCATTATAAGCAAAAGAATGAAATGTTCGTAATCGCCTTTATCGTGGATATCACTACCCGGAAGGAAATTGAACAGAACCTGTTGCGGCAGAAAAAAGAGCTGGAGAAGATCAGTGATGATATCCGCAAACTAAACGCACAACTGGAAGGTAAGGTGGAAGAAAGGACAATGATTCTGAAAGAAGCCCTGCAACGGCTTGAACTATCCCAACTGGAAGTAAGCGAAGCGCTGGATAAGGAAAAACAACTAAATGAGATCAAGAGCCGTTTTGTATCCATGGCATCACATGAGTTCAGAACGCCGCTCAGTACTATTTTATCTTCTGCTACGCTTGTTTCCAAATACCCGGGCACAGATGACTTTGACAAAAGAGAAAGGCATATCCGGCGGATAAAAGAATCCGTTAATCATATGAATGAATTACTGGAGGACTTTTTATCCCTGGGTAAACTGGAAGAAGGGAAAGTGGCTATTACAGTTTCTTCTTTTAATGTAAAGGAGTTTTTTGAAGATGTGATCGATGAAATGAAAACACAATTAAAACCGGGGCAGGAGATCATCTTTACCTGTGAAGGGCTGGGTCATTTTATGACAGATAAAAGGATGATGAAGAATATTTTACTCAACCTGCTTTCTAATGCCATCAAATTTTCCGGGGAAGGGAAAAAGATTCGGGTTGGCAGCGATAACCTGGAACACAGGTTATCTATAAAAGTACAGGATGAAGGCATGGGAATACCCGCCGAGGATATCCCTCACCTGTTTGCCACTTTTTTCAGGGGTAAGAATGTCAGCAATATCCAGGGCACTGGTTTGGGGCTGCCCATCATAAAGAGATACCTTGGGCTGTTAAAGGGCGATATAAAAGTGGAGAGTGAACTGGAAAAAGGTACCACCTTCCATGTAGAAATGGCCCGCCTGGGGCCAGAAGACAGCAGTTTCTGAACTTTTTGAGAAGAAAAATTGTTCTTTATAAAAGATTAGCCAATGAATCGTAGTGAAAAAATCCCGGTACTTGTTGTTTCGGGGCTTTTATTGCTCTATATATACTTGGCAATCACTTCTTCTTTGCCGGGTATCACCGGTATTATTTTTTCAATATCCCCTTTATTAGTTGTTTGGCTGGCATATAATGTCATCCGCTTTGGTAAACCTGTTGAAGAATTAAAACAGGAAGATGAATGGGGTTATGCAGATAAGGGAAAGGATGAACTGGGGATATTCTAATGACAATTGATCGCCGCACCGGTTGATGACTGTGCAGGCATATCCGGGCTGATGTAAGGAATGCCCAGGTTTAATCCCCGAAGAATAAGTACAACGGCCATGATCACCACAAAATACGGAACAGCTTTCCGCAATACCTGGCGAACGGGTAAACTTATTACCTGCCCTAAATAAGCCACGATCATCATGGCGGGCAATGTACCTGCACCAAAGGCTGCCATAAAAGCAACAGCCTGGCTCACACCTGTTGAAGAAATAGCAGCAGCTACTGCCAGGTAAACCATGCCACAAGGCAGAAATCCATTGGCGATACCCATCAGGAAAAAACCGGCGGGACCTTTTGCTTTACGAAGAAGGCCGCTAATCAGTTGTTGAATGAAAATATAGAACTGATCAAGAAAGGAAAGACGTATACGGGTTTTGCGGAGAAAATAAAATAGCGATAATAGCAGGATGATCACACCAAGAAGAATAGAAAATCGTTGTTGAATGCCTGCCATATAAATACTTCTGCCTGCCAGGCCAAACAGCAAACCGAAAACCGAATAAGTGATGATACGTCCAGCCTGGTACAACAGCAGGGATATAAATTTCTTTGTACGGGATAAATGCTGTGTTGGCAATGCAAGACTTAATGGCCCGCACATACCTACACAATGCAGGCTGCCTACTGCTCCTAATGTAAAACCCGCTATGATGACAGGCCATATCATTTTACAGTACGGTTAATGCTTTCTCCGTGTAATAATCTGTACCATTGCTGTTCCATCCGATCTTCACCGTATATTTTCCAGGGGCCACCTGTGCGTTGTTAAATACCTGGATGCCATCCCTGTTAACCTCCAGGTCAAATCTTTTATCCTGCTTTTGATTATAAGCACAATAGAACAGTACAGAACCTGTGACTGCCTGGTTTTTCATTTCTTCCGGAAACTGTAATACAATGCCACTGTCGGTCTGCAGCAGGCTGGCAGCAGCACTTAATGCATTGGCCCTGTTAGAACCATCTATGACTTCCTGGTAGCGAAGTTCTTTTTTGTAATAATCTTTTTCTACCAGCTCATAGGTGGTGTTCATGGATTTATAAACCAGCACTCCCATTCCTGCTCCGAATACGATGAAGGTTACCAGTAATTTATTTCCCCAATTCATAGTTGTAATTTATTTGTGGTTGAATGATCAATATCTCCTGAACGGTCCCATAAAATTGGTACTGAGTTCAGTTATTTTTTTATCGCCTTCATAGATACCTACCCGCAGCTTTGTCTTTCTTGACTTTAAAGCAGTGTTAGGAAGTACAACAAAGAAAGTGCCGCTGCCTTGTCCACTCTGTTTTACATGGATATTCTTTGTGCCGACCAGTTCTATTTTTCCTGTTCCGGCCTCATCGCCTTCCAGCTTAAGCACTACGGGGATATCAAGGATGGTTTTATTTTGTACAGTAATAGAATACAGATTCGATAAAGAATCCTTTCCTCTTTCCTGGTACGTTAAACCGGTGGTGCGGATAATGGTTCCGTCAACATCTTTACGGGTAACAAGCAAGATGGTCAGTAAACTGGCCAATACAATAAGAACGCCGGTATAAAATTTCATCCGGCCGGTATAGCGAAGCGGCTGATGATCGGCAATGCCATTTTCCGAGGCATAACGGACAAGGCCCCTTGGTTTGCCTACGGCATCCATCATTTTGTTACAGGCATCAATGCAGGCCGTACAGCCCACACATTCCATTTGGGTGCCATTTCGGATATCAATACCAGTCGGGCATACCTTTACGCATTGGAAACAATCAATACAATCGCCGGTATTTACGTCTGCCGGTTTTATCTTTTTCAACTTACCTCTTGGCTCACCTCTTTTATAATCATAGGCAACGATCATGGAGTTGCGATCAAGCAAAACACTCTGTAAGCGGCCATAAGGGCAGATCACCGTGCAGGCTTGTTCCCGGAAATAGATATAAACGAAATAAAAAATAGTAGTGAAGATGATGATGGACATAAAGCCAACCACATGCTGGCTGATAGGCTCTGTAATGATCTTCTCCAGTTCTTTAATGCCGATTATATAGGCCAGGAAGAAATTAGCGATCACAAAAGCAACAAAATAGAAAACGATATGCTTGATCGTTTTCTTACGAACTTTTTCTGCTGTCCAGGGCCCGTTATTCAGCAATTTTTGTTTTGGGGCATCTCCCTCGATCAGGTATTCAAGTTTGCGGAACAGCATTTCCAGGAAAACGGTTTGCGGGCAAACCCAGCCACAGAATAAGCGGCCAAATGCAGCAGTAAATAAAACAATGAACACAATGAATGTGATCATGATGATACCGAAAATGAAAAAATCCTGCGGCCAGAAAACCTTACCAAAGATGATGAATTCAGCTTCCGGGATATTGAAAAGAAACAGCGGTCTTCCATTCAGGGAAATAAAAGGAAGGGTGAAGAACAGGGCAAAAAAGCCCAGACTCACCCATGTCCTGATATTGTACAGTTTTCCTTTAGGCTTATGTGCATACACCCATTTCCTCTTTCCTTTGGCATCTACTGTTGCCATCCGGTCACGGAAAGAATCTGTGGCTGTTTCGGTTGTTGTGGTTTCGTTGGTGATCGTTTCTTCAGCGTTCATAGTTCGTTAGTTTATTCTAATTCATCGCCATCTTCCCATCTTTTCCTTTAGCAGAATCAATAGCCGGTGCAGCAGGTGTTGCTTCTTCTTTATATAAAGGACCATCGGGTGCTTTAGGATTAGGAGGGTTAGAGCCCTTCAATGATTTCACATAACTGGCCACCTGCGCCAGTTCTTTGGGGGATAACTTACTTTCCCATTCCTGCATACCTTTCCCGCTGACACCATATTTAATAGTGGTGAAGATATTTTTTATGCTTCCACCATGAATCCAGTAGTCGTCTGTTAGGTTGGGCCCAACGCCAGGTACGCCATTAATTGTTCCGCTTCCATCTTTTCCATGACAGGTAGCGCAGAATCCATCTTTTATAAATATAGCTTTGCCTGCTTCAAGGTCTTCTTTAGCTGATAAAAAGGTGATCGAGTTTTCATCCACATTCTCTCCTTTCATTTTCAGGTATTCTTTCACTTTAATTTCTGCATTAGCTACAGATGTTTCAAATTCCTGTTTGCTGGATGGGCCAGTATGTGCAATATGAAAACGGTACAGGTAAATACAGCCAACGATGATGGTTAAGTAAAATCCATACAACCACCATTTGGGTAAACGGTTATTCAATTCACGGATACCATCATAATCATGGCCAAGATCAAGATCGGCTTCCTGGCTGCTGGGGCGGAAACTGTTGAATTTATCCCACCAGGACAGCTGGTTCTTTTTCACCTCTTCAGCTACCGGCTGCGTTTCAGCTACCAGTTTATCCTTTTCAGCTTTCAGTAAAAATTTGATATTGATTAGCAATGCAATGATGATAAACAATTCCAGGAATATCACTGTCGCCATGACATAAAAGGTAGAAGCGGTCATGCCGCCGATCGTTTGACCTGCTGTGGTAGTAGCCGCAGCATCAGCCGGAGCAGCTCCTGTTTGTGCAAACAATGAACTACTGCTTAGTATCAAAAGTGTGATCAGCACGGCTGCAACAGGAAACGCTGCTTTTTGCTGTTTTCTCTTTTTCAATTTTACATCGGCAGTACCGATCAGTATATTGGCCAGTATGCCAATAACGATCAGCAACAACAGCATCAGCACTACTAATACAATCGCCAGCGGATTGCTGAATGCCGAAGGTGCCGGCGGACCTGCTGCCCAAACCGGTTGTACAAAACCCATAGCCAGGAAGACACCCAGCAAGCGGATCATATTCTTTGATTTATTATAATTGAACAGGTTCATATAAAAGTTAGTTTTAAAGATTCTTAATTGTCCAGCGGAAGACGGCTGATATCTTTGAGTTTTTTCTTATCTGTTTTTAAAACCCAGGTAACCATGGCCACGAAGAAGACCACGAAAATGGTCAGTGATAACATACCATAGATATCAACACCACTTACTTTTTCTATATAGTTGATAAATTTCATGAGTGATTTCTTTACTTATTATCTGCTAAGGGTTGTTTAGGTTCTGATTTGATATCTTTTCCGAGACGCTGCAGGTAAGCGATCAGGGCGATGATCTCCGCATCAGGTGCCGTTTCGATCTTATCCTTTTTCAGGTTGGCAGTGATAACATTGGCCTGTTCCATCAGGTCTTTATTAGCTACCTGGTCATATCCTTCAGGATACGGAACTCCCAGTGTTTTCATGGCCCTGATCTTGGCCGGTGTTGAACTGATATCAAGTTTATTATCGATCAGCCATACATATCTCGGCATAATTGAACCTGGTGACATGGATCTCGGGTCGTACATATGGTTATAATGCCAGGCATCCGTTTGTCTACCACCTTCACGGGCCAGGTCAGGACCGGTACGCTTGCTTCCCCACTGGAACGGATGGTCGTATACAAATTCACCGGCTTTAGAATATTCACCATATCGTTTCACTTCATCCCGGAACGGACGTATCATTTGTGAGTGACAGGTATAACAACCTTCCCGGATATAAATATCCCTTCCCTGTAATTCGAGTGGTGTATAGGGTTTCACACTGGCAATGGTGGGGATGTTTTCTTTTACCAGGAAAGTAGGGATCATTTCTACCAAACCACCGATAGCTACCAGCACCAAACTTAAGATCAGCATGGTCACTGGTTTTCTTTCCAGGATGCGATGCCA
>CALRSN020000133.1:0-6482 GCA_943370865.1 Bordetella parapertussis | reverse complement strand
CGGGTGAATATGCTTGGGATTATTACTGTTAGAATAAGATGCAGGTACCAGTGTATAGAATTTATAGAAACCCTTTGCATCGGTTTTAACCCAGCCCCGGATATAGCCATGCCGCCGGGCCCATCCTTTCTCTGTTCCTTTCCGTGGATAAACACCGGCCTGGTCGGTATGATAAATATAGATGACCACACCCGCAGCTGCGGTTTTACCATCTGCTTTATAAACAGTGCCGCTGATCTCGATCTTCGGCCCGGGATCATTGAAGTCCGGCAGTGTATCCACTTCATTGAGCTGGTCAAAAGGGATTGGACATTCATAAATGGCTTCGCAGCCTTCACAGGGCCCTCCCACTTTTATATCGGGTTTAGTTGCAGAAGAGGGCTGTGTACAAGCCGGTAATGATAAACTGCAGAAAAAGACTAGCAGGATAAATGGGGTGCTCATATAAACTGTTTTGCTAAAACTCCGCCGCTATTTAATTTCCTGCAAATGGATTACATAAAAGGTAGTCAAAGCTTGACGAACTGAAATTTGTTTTTCGTCACGCAAACCCCGCCAATGATGTAATACGCCATGCCGCCGGGAATTTGTACATTTAATTTGTAGTATGCACAACAGAGAATTCTTTTTGAAGTATAAGCTGCATCACCTGTTTATCTGGATGCTGGTCTTCGGGCTTTGGTTTTTTTTACGGCGTAACGATTACAGTAAGGAAAGCACTGCCTTCCAGGTAACGCTGGTTAAAGTGGTTGACCTGGCTATTATGGTATATATCACGAATTACCTGCTGCTGCCTAAGTTGTTTTACAAAAAGAGATACGCCGGCTTTGTTCTTATTTTTTTGGGGATGATCATTGCCAGCAGTTTGCTGAAAATGCAGGTACTGGGACGATTGTTAAATGCTCCTGCATTGCTGGATTTCAGTTCGGGCTGGCGAACCCGGATCTATGATAATATGATCCCGCATTTTTTCCTGGTAACAGCCGGTGCTGCTTTCAAGCTGATGTTTGATTATACCAAAATGCAGCAACGGCTGGCTGAAGTAGCGAAAGAAAAAGCAGAAACTGAATTGAATTTCCTGAAATCACAGATCAACCCGCATTTCCTGTTCAATTCACTGAACTCCGTTTATTTCCTGATAAAGAAGGATAATGCTGAAGCCAGGGAAGCCCTGCATAAATTTTCCGAAATGCTGCGCTATCAGTTGTATGAAATGGGAGGAGATAAGATACCTATTGAGAAAGAGATACGTTACCTCCATGATTATGTGGATCTGCAACACCTGCGAAAAGATGAGAATTATACCGTAAGCTTCCAATGTGCGCCGGAAGTAAATGGGTTTTCAATAGAACCATTATTGTTAATACCCTTTGTGGAGAATGCCTTCAAGTATATTTCGCATCACCAGGGAAAACCCAATTATGTAAAGCTGGCAATGAACAGGTCAAATGGCAGCTTCTCTTTCTGTGTGGAAAATTCAAAAGAGAATATGAGCTCTCCCCCGGTTGAAGAGAAAGGAGGGATCGGGCTTACTAATGTGAAGAGAAGGCTGGAACTTTTATATCCCGGGAAACATGAATTGACAATAACAGACAGCAACAACAAATTTTCAGTACAACTTAATCTGAGCCTGTCATGAGCATTAATTGCATTATCATCGATGATGAGCCACTGGCAAGAAAGGGCCTGAAAGAATATATCGCTGATACGGATTTTTTGCAGCTTACCGGTGAATTTGATAACCCGCTGAAGGCAACAGAGGCGATCAGTAAAAGGGAAGTACAGTTGCTATTCCTGGATATACAAATGCCAAAGATCACAGGGTTAGAATTCTTCAGGACCTTACAACAACCGCCGCCGGTTATCTTCACCACTGCCTACCCGCAATATGCATTGGATGGTTTTGAAGTGAATGCCCTGGATTACCTGGTCAAACCCATTTCATTTGATCGTTTCCTGAAAGCAGCTTTAAAAGCGAAAGAATTTTATGAAGTGAGAGAAAAGAATTCAGTAATAGCTACTTCGCCGGGTGCTGCTTATTTCTTTATCAAGGCAGATAACAAGCTGGTTAAGCTGGATTATGAGGAAGTTCTATTTGCGGAAGCTTTACAGAACTATGTCCTTATTCATACTAAGGATAAAAAATATATTACTTATCTCACTTTTAAATCGGTAGAGGATTACCTGCCGGGGGACCATTTTATCAAGACACATAAATCGTACATCGTGGCGGCTTCAAAAATTGACAGTATTGAAGGGAATGATATTACGATCGGGCAACATCATATACCGATCAGCCGTAACCTGAAAGAGGAAGTCATGGAAAAATTATTGAAAGGGAAATTCCTGAAGCGGTGATCTTAATCGTAATCTGTTGTATTCACTATGGAACCATAATTGACCAGCAGTTCTTCACCAGCCGCAATATCTGTTAAAGCTTCAAAATATTCACCATCATTTACCGAAATGATATTCGGTGTGGAGGAGTGATTGAGATAGTTCACCATGTCCATCACTTTAAAACCATAGTCCGGGACATAGTAATGTTCTTCATCATACAGACAATAGGTCTCTACGAGGTTGCGGGAATGGCCGGGCAGTTTTTCAACATCAGCAATGGGAAGTTTGATCCATTCACCTATATTTTTTGAAAATATGGTCCTGCAACCTTTGGGAATATCCTGCATCGCAAAAACACCGATGCCATGCACAGGTGATGGCTTGAGCATCGCATACATTTCCTGGGATAATTCCCGCAGCAATTCTTCTTTAGTCATAATGCGACAGGGAGATCAGCTGCCTCTTTGTGAACCGGTATTCGATTGTTTACTTACAAAGCCCGTTGATTTAGGCTTCTGGATAAATTTGGAACCCTGGTTAGGGCCGGGAGGAGCTTTCTTGTTATCCTTCTTTTTACCTTTCTTATTATTCTGGTTCAGTAATGACATAGGACTATAATTTTTTAATCCCTGTAAAGATAAAGGATTCCGGCAAGCCGGAGAAGGGGTATCCCGGTTTTTTGGCCTGTAACGGGCATGGGGAAAACGTAATAATTGTAATAACTTTATAAACACCCAACCGGCAACGTGAAAATTTACCTGACGATAAGCCTTATTTGTTTAACTGTATCAGTTTCCTCTCAGCAGCAGTTGGGGAAGGCTGTAAGAGAAGCATACAAGGAAACCGACCCTGCCAGGCTTTCATTCCTGCTTACAAAGAGTTGCTCCACGCAAACAGAAAAAGTGAAAGCCATTTTCTATTGGATCACGGATAATATTGCTTATTACAGACCGGTTGCCAAAAACCGGAAGACTAAGAACAAGAACTTTTTTTTTGAGCAAGAGGATTTGGATGATAAAGCATTGCCATCACTCACCGACCGGGTAGCTGTGAAAGTGCTGCAGGAAAAAACTGCTGTATGTGAAGGTTATGCACGGTTGTTCAAATCACTTTGTGAACATGCAGGGATCAGGGCGGAGATCATTACCGGCTATGCCCGCACCGATGCGAATAAAGCCAACGCCAATTTCCGTTCCAATCATACCTGGAATGCTGTTTATATTGACAGTAGTTGGTTCCTGCTGGATGTGACCTGGGCCAGTGGATATATTTCCATGCCTTCGGGAGATTTTGTTAAATATTATGACAGCGGGTATTTTTTGAGTTCGCCGGCTAAATTTGTTCAGCATCACTACCCGGATGATACCAGGTGGACATTGTTACCGGAAACGCCAGTGTTGGGCGAATTCCGTTTTATGCCTTACCGGCAACGATCTTATAGCAAGTATTCTATCACATCCTATCTTCCATCAAAAGGAATAATTGAAGCTGTAGTTGGCGATACCATTCGTCTTGAACTTCAACTGGGCCTGGCCAAACGGGATATGGAGATTTCACCCGATTCTTTATCAGAACTATTAGTGCAACAGGCTGCTCCCTCATATGTTTATATTAAACCGGTTGCTGTAAAGGGAGCCAGGGTGACTTACGATTTTCCCGTTGATAATGAGCATACACAATGGTTATATGTCATGTATAACGAAGATGTGCTGTTGCGTTATAAACTGAATATCCGCAAAACAAAAGGGAGTATTGCAGCAAACTGAATACCGGTCACTATGGTGTTTTAATAACAGGTGCACCAATAAACGCCGCATACTGTTCTATACTGTGATGATAACCTGCTTCAGCAAACCAGCTGCTGATATCATGCGAATTATTTTTCCCTGATAAAGGGATATTGATCACACGGCCATTGCCATTTGTCTGCGTGTAGGTAGAAAATCCATTAACCAGTTCAATGCCCTTGACGGCAATACTGATAAAATCAAAAACAGAACTTAACGGAATGGTGGCACTGTTATATCCCACTTCGATCTTTGCAGCAGCGGGAATGGAATCGTATAATTCACCTAATGTTTCAATCTTGTCGGCCACCGGGAACTTAGGAACGATGTCATTTTTATTTTCAAAGCGGACGGACTGCGGGAATTTTTTATCAAAATCCTGTGCAAAATTTTTATTGCCGGCTGCAGGTGCTGCAAAAGTGATCACATTGATATGTTCATTCAATTTACTGGCTGTTTCAAAATGTGTATATAGCCAGGAAGCATATACAGTAGCGAGATTGCCACCCAAACTATGACCGGTAATTAAAATGGGTGTTGCCGTTGTGGTTGTACTATCCAGGAATTGTTCCAGGCTTTGTCCTGTTTTTATATCTTTCATTGCTGTAAGGTTCTCCCAGCCGTCATAAGTGCCTTCTGAAATTTTAGCCCCGCTGACACTGTCTGTATAAGGCCATTTTTTCTGCACGGCCACATGCAGGTCCTGGTAGATCCAGTTATTCAGTGCATCCCTGTTAAAATCCATCACAGATCCGCGAATAGCAATAGCATAGTTGTATCCATCCGTGGCCACAAAGGCATAGTTGCCATTAACGGATGCAGGATTCCAAACAATAGTCCAGCCGGGTAAATATTTGCTGAGTGAATCCTGCGGCTGGCTGCAATAGCTGATCTCTGACAAGGTACAGGCTGTAACGGCTGTTGCAGGTGGTTTTGTTTCGGGATGTTCTTTTGTATTGTTATTACAGGATGTGATGAAAAGAATAGCAAAAAGAAAAAGCAGGGAATATTTCATAACCTTGTTTGGATAAAGATAAAAAAGAGATGCTTCGAAAAGCATCCCTTTATACAAACCGTCCGGATAAAAATAAATTGAATGGATCAACTGTTTAACTTAGCTGCCTGCACATGCATCCAATCGTAGTTGCGTTGCCGGCCAAGGCTTACCCAGCCTTCTTTTTCCCAGCATTCCCACCAGTTGATATAATCGGGTTTGGCAAAATGAGCCCGGTCCCGTCCCCATTGCAACTGGTTATTTTCAGGATCAAAATCAAGGGCAATACCCCAGGAATGCGTACTGAGTTGGGTGCCCCCCCGCATCAGCCGGTAATTAAAACAGCCGCCGAAATAATGGAGGCGCAAAGCCCTGATCTTTTCAATACCGTATGCAGTATGTACATTGGTAAGTACCCGGCTGATACTGTCTTTTACCAGTCGGTGACAGGTTATTTTAGTCACTGTTTTCCCGGGATCCCAGGCAATAACCATGGGGTAAGGTAAATTCATACTCACCAGTTCGGGGTTCCCGTTTGGCATGGCAGGCCCATAGAAAGCAGTCAGCGCTGCGGGTGTTTGCAGAGGCCAGTTATTGGGATTAACTGTTATGGTAGTTCCTTCCGGTCGCCAGGGATCATCCGTATTACCAAAAAGCAATTGCAGTTTCAATTGTTCATACGCTTGTTGTGTGGCAGGCCCCCAGAGGCCATCTATCGGACCAGGATCAATGTCCCGGCTTTTGCAGTATAATTGGATCAGGCCGGTGATCTTTTTATCCGGGTTCCAGCTTTTTGGAAGACCGGTAATTTTATTGAGTGCCGTAATGGTAATATCACCAATAATACCATCCGGGTGAACAGCGTGATGCCCTTTTTCGATCAAAATGCTTTGGGCCATTTTGATGATCTCGACAGAATGTGCCATGGTGGGAATTTTGATAAGGAATAAGGTTTAATTAAAGGTAAAGCTGCAGGTAGCCGGAGTCAATTCCCACTTCGTGGTATTTTCCGGAACCGGGAAGGACAATTCATTCCGGTAACGCCTCAGCCTGTCCTACCGAAACTATTTTTCATGCTTAAATAGGGGTAAACGGTAGTTTGGGTGTTATAGTAAAAAGTACTTTTGGGCGCAGCTTTAATAGCAGAACAAGGACTCAGGGTCATCAGCATGGAATTGCAGGAGCACACCCTTACGGCACAGCTGGCGAAGAGAGATTCGTCAGCCTTCGAAGAGGTTTTTAAAACATATTTTAAGAACCTGCACGCCTATGCCTGCACGATACTGAAAGATGAGGCCGATGCAGAAGAGGCCGTACAACAGGTGTTTTTTAAATTATGGGAAAGAGCAGAACATCTTTCT
>CALRSN020000132.1:0-6494 GCA_943370865.1 Bordetella parapertussis | reverse complement strand
GCGCTGGCGTATTATACTATATTCTCTATTCCCGCCCTGCTGATCATTATTATATGGGTCAGTGATATTTTTTATGGCCGGGAGGCGGTGGAAGGAGGTGTGTATGCACAGATCGCCGGTTTCGTAGGTACAGAGGCAGCATTGCAAATACAGGAAACGATCCGGAATGCGACCTTGTCTTCCGGCAGCAACTGGGCCGCTATTATTGGTGTAGCCACATTGGTGATAGGAGCAACAGGAGTTTTTACAGAGATCCAGGATTCCATTAACCAGATATGGCACCTGAAAGCCAAACCCTACAGGGGAAGGGGCTGGTTCAGGCTGATCATTAACCGCCTGCTTTCTTTTTCGATGATCATTACGCTGGGTTTTTTATTGCTGGTATCACTCATTATTAATGGAGTAATGGATGTTCTTCTTTCCCGGCTTTCGCAGAATTTTCCTCAACTGGAGGTATATATGGTCTATACTTTCAATATCGTTTTCACCTTTATAATTACGTCTTTTTTGTTCGGTATTATTTTTAAATTATTACCAGATGCCCGCATCAAATGGAAGGATATAAGAGCTGGTGCTTTCACCACGGCGATATTATTTATGGGTGGCCGGTTCCTGATCGGTTATTACCTGGGACACAACAGCCGGATGACCTCGGCGTATGGAGCGGCAGGGTCCCTTATTGTTATTTTATTATGGGTTTATTATTCTTCTATTATTCTGTACTTCGGGGCGGTGTTTACCCGTGTATATGCTATCAGCCGGGGTTGCCAGATCTACCCGAATAATTATGCCGTATGGGTGGAGCAACGAGAAGTGGAATCACACGAATCCTTAAAAACACACGCCGAAAATACCGGGGTTGCCGATAAACTGGAAAATACCGACACAGAAGAAGCTGTTCCGGCAAAAGCAGATCCTCGTTAACCCTGATATTCTCTTCGGGTAATTGTGTATAGAATTTTATCTTTGCCGCCTTATGGCAAACGATTCGAACAAATTCCAGGCGATCATTTCGCATTGCAAAGAATACGGCTTCATTTTCCCCAGCAGCGAGATCTACGACGGGCTGCAGGCGGTCTATGATTATGGCCAGATGGGCAGTGAACTGAAAAAGAATATCAAAGATTACTGGTGGAAGAGCATGACGCAACTCCATGATAATATCGTGGGTATTGATGCGGCTATTTTTATGCACCCCACCACCTGGAAAGCCAGCGGCCACGTTGATAATTTCAACGACCCGATGATCGACAATAAGGATAGTAAGAAAAGATACAGGGTGGATCACCTGATTGAGGCTTTTGCTGAAGAACAAAAGGCAACAGGCAATGAGCAATTAGCAAATGATGTTCTTGCACAAATGGATGCTTTGCTGGCCAAGGATGATTTTGCCGGTTTGAAAAAACTGATCGAGGATAATAAAATGAAATGTGCCATCAGCGGCACCTGCAACTGGACCGATATCCGCCAGTTTAACCTGATGTTCTCTACTGAATTTGGTTCTACTGTTTCTTCAGATGATGAGGATAATAAAGTGTACCTGCGCCCCGAAACTGCACAGGGTATCTTCGTCAACTTCCTGAATGTGCAGAAGACCGGACGCATGAAAATACCGTTTGGTATTGCGCAGATCGGTAAGGCTTTCCGGAATGAAATTGTAGCAAGACAGTTCATTTTTCGCATGCGGGAGTTTGAACAGATGGAAATGCAGTTCTTCATCCGCCCCGGCACACAGAAAGAATGGTATGAAAAATGGAAAGCCACACGATTAGAATGGCATTTAAGTTTAGGTATGCCAAGAGAAAAATACAAATTTAAAGATCATATTAAGCTTGCATTTTATGCTGATGCTGCTTGTGATATTGAATTTGATTTTCCCATGGGCTTTAAAGAGCTGGAAGGAATACACTCCCGAACTAGTCATGATTTAGGAAGACACCAGGAATATAGCAAAAAGAAGATGCAGTATTTCGATAATGATATTGACCCGGCCACCGGCAAGCCGTATGGTAATTATATACCGTATGTGGTCGAAACATCGATCGGGCTCGACCGGATGTTCCTCGCCGTGATCAGTAATGCTTATGAAGAGCAGGACCTCAGCACCCCGGAAAAACCCGACAGCCGGGTGGTCCTGAAATTCCCGGCCAAACTGGCCCCGATCAAACTGGCGGTATTACCCCTGACCAAGAAAGATGGCCTGCCGGAAATAGCAGAGCAGATCATGACAGACCTGAAACCGCATTTCCGTTGCTTCTATGAAGAAAAGGATTCTATAGGTAAACGGTACCGCCGGATGGATGCACTCGGAACCCCGTTTTGTGTAACGGTCGATCACCAGACCAAGGAAGACAATACGGTAACGATCCGTCACCGGGATTCGATGGAGCAGGAAAGAGTTCTCATCGGAAAGCTAAAAGAGATAGTCTTGTCTGCAATTGGATAAAAGCAATATAACCTGTTAAATAATAAGCCCTGAGTATACAACCTCGGGGCTTATTTATTTTCCATCCCATTCAAAATCAAGTTTCCGCCTGATGAAGGTCAGTCTGTGCCGGGCAGGGTATTTCTACTTTGCCCTATCATTTAAGACTTAAAACTTCATATATGGAAACGATCACCAAGGCAGCGCCGACTGCCGGGAAATCAAAAAATAAGGAAGTGGTTACTGCCATCATGGATGGCAACGAAGCTGCCTCCTATATTGCCTACAAAACCAGCGAGGTTTGCGCCATTTACCCGATCACTCCTTCTTCTGCCATGGGCGAATGGGCCGATGAGTGGAGCAGCAACGAGGTGAAAAATATTTACGACGAAGTTCCCAAGATCATCGAAATGCAAAGTGAAGCCGGTGCTGCCGGTGCCATTCACGGTGCATTACAGGGTGGGGCATTGGCTTCCACGTTTACCTGTTCGCAGGGTTTGCTGCTGATGATCCCCAATATGTACAAGATCGCCGGTGAATTAACACCCACTGTTTTTCATATTGCGGCCAGGACATTAGCCACCCATGCTTTGTCGATTTTTGGCGATCACAGTGATGTGATGGCAGTCCGTTCTACTGGTTTTGCCATGTTATTTGGTAATAACCCGCAGGAAGCACATGATATGGCGATGATCGCCACTTCTGCCACCCTTCGTTCCCGAATTCCTTTCCTGAATATATTCGACGGTTTCCGCACTTCCCATGAACTGAACCAGGTGGAAGTATTGCCGGATAATATCATCAAAGCAATGATCAACGAAGACGATGTGAACAAACACCGTCAGCGTTCATTGAACCCTGAGCATCCTTTTATAAGGGGTACTGCACAGAACCCTGATGTGTTCTTCCAGAGCCGGGAAGCCTGTAACAAATTCCATTGGGCTGTTCCCGATATCGTGGAAGAAACCATGAAGGATTTCGGTAAACTCACCGGGCGTTACTATAAACCGTTTGAATACCATGGCCACCCGCATCCCGATCGTGTAATTATTATGATGGGCTCTGGTGCTGAGACCGTGAAAGAAACGGTGGATTATGTCAACAAGATGGGTAAGACCGTTGGTGTGCTTATCGTTCACCTGTATCGTCCCTTCTCTATCAAGCATTTCATTGATACCCTGCCCAAATCAGTAACAAGTATTGCAGTGCTGGATCGTTGCAAAGAACCCAATGCGATCGGTGAGCCTTTATATATGGATGTGGTGAATGCTCTGAATGAATCCCAGGAAAATCATCATGCCCACGTTATTGGTGGCCGTTATGGTCTTTCTTCCAAAGAATTCACCCCGGGCATGGTAAGGGGTATCTATGCAGAAATGAAGAAAAAGCATCCGAAACAACACTTCACAATCGGTATTGAGGATGATGTGACCCATACAAGTTTGCATTACGACAAAGATTTCTCTTTAGAATCGCAACACCTGTTCCGTGGCCTGTTCTATGGTCTCGGTGCTGATGGTACCGTTAGTGCCAATAAGAACTCGATCAAGATCGTGGGTGATGTGACCGATTATCATGTGCAGGGTTATTTTGTATATGATTCCAAAAAGTCAGGTTCACTGACAGTATCCCATTTACGCTTCAGTAAGCACCCGATACAATCCACCTACCTGGTTGACTCTGCTAATTTTGTGGCTTGTCACCATTTTAATTACCTGAAGAAATATGATGTATTAAAATATGCAGAAGACGGTGCCACTTTCTTATTGAATGCACCTTATGCAGTGGATGAGGTTTGGGCACAACTGCCCCGGAAGATCCAGGAAGAGATCGTTCATAAAAAATTAAAATTCTATGTGATCAATGCATCGAAAGTGGCAAAAGAAACCGGTATGGGATCCAAGATCAACTCGATCCTGCAAACCTGCTTCTTCGCTATTTCCAATGTGATGACAAGAGACCTGGCGATTCAATATATCAAGAGTGCCATTAAGAAATCTTACAGCCGCAAAGGGGATGAAGTGGTACAGAAAAACTACCAGGCGGTTGACCAGACACTGGAAAACTTACACCGGATCGATTATACCGGTTTTGAAATTGGAACGAAAGAAATTGAAGCACCTGTTTCCTTATCTGCTCCGGACTTTGTACAGGAAGTATTAGGTAAGATCATTGCCGGTGAAGGTGACAGCCTGCCGGTAAGTGCTTTCCCGATCGACGGCACTTATCCTTCCGGAACAACGAAATGGGAAAAACGGAATATTGCTGACCAGGTTCCTGTTTGGGATCCTTCACTCTGTTCTCAGTGCGGTAAATGTTATTTTGTTTGTCCTCACGCAGCGATCAGGGTGAAAGTATATGACCGTGACTGGCTGCCGGATGCACCATCTTTCTTTAAACATACAGACCCGATCGGTAAAGAATTTATCAAAGACAAAGAAGCATATACTTTACAGGTTGCGGTGGAAGATTGTACCGGTTGTAAATTATGTACCGAAGTTTGCCCGATAGAAAGTAAGACAGAGCCCGGTCATAAGGCTATTGATATGAAAGATGTGCAGCCGATCAAAGAAGCGGAAAAAAATAACTGGGATTTCTTCTTATCACTGCCTGATATTGACAGGTCAAGAGTAAATAAAGCTACCGTGAAAGGTTCCCAGTTACTGGAGCCGTTATTTGAATTTTCCGGTGCCTGCAGCGGTTGTGGTGAAACACCTTACCTGAAATTACTGACCCAGTTATTTGGTGACCGGATGATCGTGGCCAATGCAACAGGTTGTTCTTCCATCTTTGGTGCCAACCTGCCAACTACGCCATGGACCAAAGATGCACAGGGACATGGACCAGCCTGGGCCAACTCACTGTTTGAAGACAATGCAGAATTTGGTTTGGGTATTAAACTTGCTACCGATAAGAAAAGAGATATGGCCATTCACCTGCTGAGAAAACTGCGGGAAGAAGTGGGCAGCGAACTGGCAGATACTATTTTACTGAATGCAGAAAATTCAGAAGCAGAACTGGCACAACAAAGAGTCAGTGTGAATGAGCTGCGGAAACGCCTGCGCCAGTTGCAAACGGAAGAATCATTCCGCCTTTACCAGGTAGCTGAATTCTTAGAGAAAAAATCCATGTGGATCGTGGGTGGTGATGGCTGGGCTTATGATATTGGTTTCAGTGGTCTCGACCATGTACTCAGTACTGGTGAGAATGTGAACATACTGGTGATGGATACCGAAGTGTATTCCAATACCGGCGGACAAAAATCAAAAGCATCACCGGTGGGAGCCAGTGCCAAGTTTGCGATCAAAGGAAAAACAAACAGCAAGAAAGACCTGGCGATGCAGGCCATTGCACACGGCAGTGCTTATGTGGCACAAATTGCGATGGGTGCGAATGATGTACATGCATTGAAGACCATCCTTGAAGCAGAAGCATATCCCGGTCCATCTTTAGTGATCGCTTACAGCCATTGCATAGCACATGGTTACGATATGTGTCACGGTTTGGATCAGCAGCACCTGGCCGTTAATTCAGGATACTGGCCGATCTTCCGTTACAACCCGATGAAAGGAAAAGGACAACGGTTCACATTGGATTGTAAAGAACCATCTGTGCCACTGGATGAATTCCTGTACCATGAGAACAGGTTTGCCACCATTAAGAACAATGATCCTGAAAAAGGAGCTGAATTCTTAACCATGGCCAACGAAGGCATCCGTCAGCATTGGGACAGGATCGAAGCAATGAAAGCACTATAAGGGTAATATAGATGTTTACAAAAAACAAAGGGATCTTAACTAAGATCCCTTTTGTTTGCAGCGAATATTTTAACAAGCCGGTAATGACCGAAGTCATAACCAGGATAGTATTATCCGCATACCTTCCGGCATTCTTTCATCTTTCTTTTACAGTACAGTTATGTTAGAATCCATTCATCCCCATATCAGTCTCTTTTTAGAAAAACAAACCTGCGCCAGTGTTTGCTGTATTGATGAACAGGGCAGCCCTTATTGCTTCAGTTGTTTTTATGTCTTTAACGGTGGAGAAGGGATATTGTATTTTAAATCTT
>CALRSN020000131.1:0-6497 GCA_943370865.1 Bordetella parapertussis | reverse complement strand
ATTGAATCAGTAGAACGATACGATACAGAAGATATTCCCTCCAAGACGGCCTGAGATAAACTGTTTTAAGATGGCGTGATACAAACGCCAATTAGTTTAGCCTCGTAGATTTCCCATCTTATTTTATTGTGTATAATCAATAGTTACCATAGGAAGAATACCGCCTTTTTTCTGTAATTTACCGCACCATTGAGGACTGCTGGATTACCAACTAACTAACACACACTATGAGACTGACTTTCTCAAAGCTTTCAGCCTTTACTGCCGTATTGTTGTTTTTTTCTTTTTCGGCAAAAAGCCAAGGCTATTCTTTTAATTGCGGAAGGGATACAATTTTGCCTGGGTGCCCCCCTATAGCTTGTTTTACAATACAAACATTGATTCCTGACCCGCATCGGCAATCAAATAATTATGCTGTAAATAGCCCAAATGTAAACCCGAGCTGTTTATTAGCTGCTAATGACCCAAGTGTTCCTCAAACTCCCACATTCCTTAATCTTGATGATAGGTATTCGAATGTTATTAATATTGGATTTCCGTTTACATTTTTTGGTGTTCCCCAGAATACATTAGTTGCAAGTAGTAATGGGTATGTAAGCTTTGACGCTACATTGGCAAATACTTTTTCCCATTGGAATATCATTAACGGGGGAACTCCTCAAAACCTACCCAGTACTTTTTATGATGGGGCAGTAATAATGGGTCCATATCATGACATTGATGTGGCGATAACAACTTCTCCAAACAGGTTTATCTCCTATGTTGGCTCTGGAATTTCTCCTTATAGGACATGGACACTGAATTATTATAAAATACCACTTTTCTCTGGGGCTTGTAATAATTTGATTGAAAATACGCATTCAATTACGCTTTATGAATCTACGGGCATTATTGATGTCACACTTTATGATATGCAAATTTGTCCAACCTGGAATCAGGGGAGAGCAATGGTCGGAGTACAAAACTTAGCACAAAATATTGGTGTTATGGCCCCCGGCAGAGCTGCGACAGATCCGCCATGGGGTTCCGTTGGAATGTCTGAAAAGTGGAGATTCGTACCAATTGGAGGTACGCCACTCTTTCGTCGGGTAGAATTATATGATATGTCGGGAAACCTTATATCTACCGGCACTACTACGCAGTTGCCAACGGGAGACAGGCTTGCTTCTTTTCCAAACATTTGCCCTGCCCCGGGATCTTCCACTCCCTATGTTGTAAAAGCTTTTTATGATAAAATAGACGACCCCTCAGTAGAAATATTTGGCTTGGATACAATCATTATAGATCGTCAGCAGGGACTGGCGGCCGCAACAGCGACAACCAGTGCAACATGCGGCAATAATAATGGTACAATCACTGTTAATAATGTAAGCGGAGGGAATGGTGCTTATGAATATTCATTAGATGGTATCACCTGGCAATCCAGCAATGTATTTACAGGCGTGGCCGGCGGCACTCATACAATTTATATTAGAGATGTTGCTGGTTCCTGTACCGCCAACTACTCCGCTACAGTAGGTGTCGTTTCAAACTTAACAGCAGCTACTACTAATACGGCTGCTGCCTGTACCGGTGTTAACAACGGCACTATCACTGTTACTTCTTCCATGGGTACGGCACCCTTCTCTTTCTCTTTAGATGGCGGTGCATACCAGGCAGGTGCAATTCCTTATACAATTTCTAACCTGGCTCCCGGTAACCATACCGTGGTGGTAAGAGATGTAAATAACTGTACAACCAATACGATCACGGTAAATATTGCAACAGGTACCGGTGTAACAGCAACATCCACCGCTACACAGGCCACCTGTGCCGGTGTCAATAACGGAACCATC
The DNA here is from genome assembly GCA_943370865.1 of Bordetella parapertussis. Lineage (GTDB taxonomy): Bacteria > Bacteroidota > Bacteroidia > Chitinophagales > Chitinophagaceae > CADEDV01. Next base: position 4,662 of record CALRSN020000131.1, on the reverse strand, counting down.
ACGGTTACACCGACAGCAGGTGCCACACCTTTTCAATATTCAATTGATGGCGGGGTAACCTGGCAGGCAAGTAATGTGTTTACGGGCCTTGCACCTGCAACCTATACCATCAGGGTTAGAGATAATGTTGGTTGCACAAGAAATATTACCCGCACAGTTACAGCTGGGTCTTCATTAAATACCAATTTTACCATAGCAGCCACTACCTGCTCCGGGGCTTCTAACGGGTCAGTAACTATTACACCCGTGAACGGAACCGCTCCTTATACGTTTGTATTAAACGGAACAACCACGCAAACAGGAGCCACAACTGTTTTCAATAACCTTCCTGCAGGAGTCCACAATATTACTGTAACAGATGCTAATGGTTGTGTAAGAAACCCGGCATTATCAGTAACTGTTTTAGCAGGCCCGGCTTTATTAACCAGTGCCACGCATACCGATGCATTATGCAATGGAAGTGCAACAGGAACGATTACCGTGGCACAACCCACAGCAGGGACTGCGCCTTATGAATATTCATTAGACGGAACCACTTGGCAAACAGCCAATACATTCAACGGGCTGGTTGCCGGTATCTATACTGTTTACTACCGCGAAGCAAATGGATGCCAGGGCCAGTTATCTCAAACCGTAACTGAGCCAACTGCATTGGCAGCAACAACCGCCACTTCATCTGCTATCTGTAATGGCCAGAGTAATGGCCGTATCATTGTCAGCAGTTCGGGTGGCGTAGGTCCCTACGAATATTCAATTGATAACGGGGCCACCTGGCAAACCAGCAACTCCTTTAATATGCCGGCTGGAAGCTACACGGTTATTATCCGTGATGCTAACCTGTGTACAACAACCCAGCAGGTGACTATTACAGAGCCTGCTGCACTGGCGGCTACCATTGCCACGACGAATGCAACCTGTAATGGTGGTAATAACGGAACGATAGTGATTAGTGCCACAGGGGGCAATACCAGCTATGAGTATTCTATTGATGGTGGCAGCAGTTTCCTTTCCACCAATAGCTTCAATGTGGCACCGGGAACCTATACGATCAATGTGCGGGACAACTTAGGATGTAATACAACGGTACCAAATATTGTGGTGGGTCTTACCAATGACCTCACTTTTGCACCACCAGCTAACCCGACCATCTGCGAAGGCACATCAACACAGCTATCGATCACATCGAATGCATTGCAATATGCCTGGTCACCAGCAACTGCATTAAGCAGTACTTCTGTATTTAACCCGACAGCCAATCCAACTACTACTACTAACTATATCGTTACGCTGACCTATGGTCGTTGCACGGCAGATGTTCCGGTAACAGTGAATGTGAATGCAGCCCCGATCCCTAATGCCGGAGCGGACGGATTTATTTGTTACGGCCAGACCTATACTTTACAGGGAAGCGGTGGCACATTGTTTAACTGGACACCTTCTACTTACCTGGGTGCGGGTCTTAATACCGCCAACCCTGTATCAACACCTGATAAAACGATTACCTATATCGTGTCGGTTACAGATGCGAACGGCTGCAGGTCACTCACAACTGACAGCATGGTGCTGGATGTAACACCGCCGATCTACGTCAATACATTCCCTTTTGATACCATTGTGTACAATACAGATCAGTTCCCGATACTGGCGACCTCCGGGGCCACCGATTATCTGTGGACGCCAACGATTGGCCTGAGTGACCCCACCATCGCCAACCCGACGGTAACAGCGGGTGATATTGGTGATGTGATCGTATATAAAGTGACAGCTTCCACGCAGGCGGGTTGTAAAGGTGAAGGATTTGTACGGGTGCAGGTCTATAAAGGCCCTGACCTGTATGTGCCTACCGGTTTCACGCCAAATAATGATGGTAAAAATGATACTTTCTTCCCCTTCCCGGTTGGTATCAAGGCGATCAAATATTTCAGGGTATTTAACCGCTGGGGAAATATGGTTTTCTCTACTACCACGCTGAATGATGGCTGGGACGGTACTTTCAGCGGGAAAGAACAACCCAGTGGTGTTTATGTATGGATGGTGGAAGGTGTCACAAAAGATGACCGGCCAATTACCAAAAAAGGAACGATCATGCTGATCCGTTGATAAATCAGCTTTTTCGTGCATAAAAAATAAACAAGGCCACCGGATTTAATTCGGTGGCTTTTTGCTGAACCCGTATTTTTGCGGCCTTGTTCCGAGATTAATTATAGAAGAATCTCCCGCAAAGCAACTGAGCGGGAAAAATCACAAATATGGTAGATATATTACTTGGCCTCCAGTGGGGCGATGAAGGAAAAGGAAAGATCGTTGACTATTTTGCCAAAGATTATGATGTGATAGCCCGGTTCCAGGGCGGACCCAATGCAGGGCATACGCTTTATGTTGGCGACAAAAAAATTGTATTGCACCAGATACCCTCCGGTGTTTTTCATCCCAATACGGTGAACCTGATTGGCAATGGCGTGGTATTAGATCCCATCACGTTAAAAAAGGAATGTGACCTTGTTGCTTCTTTTGGCATTGACCTGAAGAAGAATCTTTTTATTGCTGAAAGAACACACCTGATCCTGCCTACACACAGGGCTCTTGATAAAGCAGCTGAATTATCCAAAGGCGAACAGAAAATCGGTTCCACGCTGAAAGGGATTGGCCCGGCCTATATGGATAAAACCGGCAGGAACGGGTTAAGGGTGGGAGACCTGTTGGATAAAAATTTCACGACCTCCTATATCAAACTGCGGTTGAAGCACCAGAAACTCCTGGATAACTACGCTTTCAATGAAGATATTACAGCCTGGGAAGAAGAATTTTTCGAAGCCCTGGAATTCCTGAAGCAACTGAATATTGTGAATGGAGAATATTTTATCAATGAGCAACTGAAAGCTGGTAAAAGAGTATTGGCGGAAGGTGCACAGGGAACGATGCTGGATATTGATTTTGGCACTTTCCCGTTTGTGACCTCTTCTAATACGATCTCTGCCGGTGTTTGCAACGGGTTGGGGATTGCTCCCCAAAAGATCAGGGATGTGATCGGGGTAACAAAAGCTTATTGTACCCGTGTGGGTGGTGGACCTTTTCCAACGGAACTGGATAATGCAACAGGAGAAGAGTTGAGAAAAGTGGGTAATGAATTTGGTGCTACTACGGGCAGGCCCCGCCGCTGCGGCTGGATCGATCTCGTAGCCCTGAACTTTGCCTGCATGATCAACGGGGTAACCAAGATCGTCATGACAAAAGCCGATGTACTGGATGCTTTCAGCGAATTACAAGTGTGTACTGATTATAACATGAACGGGAAAATCAGCCGTGAAATACCTTTCCGGCTGGAGCGGTTAAAGGTGGAGCCGGTATATAAGAGTTTTCCCGGCTGGAACAAACCCAGCAGTGCAGCAAAAACAGAGGCAGAATTGCCTGATACGATGAAAACCTACGTTGAATTTATTAACCAGTACCTTGGGGTGAAAGTTCACTATATTTCCAACGGGCCGGGTCGGGATCAGTTGATCCAGGTATCCTGAACGTAGGTTTGTAAAGAATTAAAAATTCTTTTTTAAAAATTTGGCTAATTAAAAACTTCGCTGAAATTTTACAGCATCAACCCTGTTAAGAATATGGCATCGAAATCCGATAAAGAAAAGAAACCCGCTGGAAAGGCCAGTGCTGCATCTGAAAAAGAAGCAGCCAAGAAAGCATCTCCTAAACCCAAGAAAAAGGAAGAGGAAGATGATGACGATGATTTGGAAGATGATGACGAGGAGGTGAAACCTGCCAAGAAATCCGGTAAGGCTTCTTCCAAAAAAGAAGAAGATGACGATGATGAAGAAGGAGAAGACGAAGTGGATGATTGGGAAAAGCCAGAGGAGGAAGAAGAGTGGGATCCTGATTTTGAAGAATTCGATCTTCCCAAATCAAAGGGTAAAAAAGCAGCTGGCCCTGCCGGTAAAAAACCAGCGGCAGCAGATGATGATGATGATTTTAAAATGGATGATGAGTTCAAAGACCTCTTTAATGATAAAGACGACTTTGATGACGAGGATGATGATTATTGATTTCAACCGTTCGATCAAATTGCATTGAAACATACCACTCCAACCCGCTGCTCGTTTACGGTCAGTGATTTTGCGGAGATGAAAATGAAGGTGCTGAACTGGACACAACAGTTCAGCACTTTTTGTTTCCTCGATAATCACCAGTATCATATTGCACCCACCAGTATGGAATGCCTGCTGGCAGCAGGAGAGAGAAGAAGTATACAAACCGGTGCCGGGAATGCGATGCAGCAACTACAGGATTTCCGGGATGAAAAAAATAGCTGGTTGTTTGGTCATCTCAGCTACGACCTGAAAAATGAAATGGAAGAGTTGCATTCTTTACATCCTGACAGGACAGGTTTCCCCGATCTTTTTTTCTTTGAACCCGAAGTGATCATCAGCCTGAACAAACAGGAGATGATCATTGAAGCCAATGATCCCCAAAAAATATTCGATACACTTAATAATGCCGGGCTGACGGACGTTTCCATTCAGCCATCAGTAAATAATATCGAACAACGGATCAGCCGTGAAGAGTATATTTCTATTATCAGCAAACTGAAGGGGCATATTCTGCGGGGCGATTGTTACGAGATCAATTATTGCCAGGAATTTTTTGCCAAAAATACAAGTA
>CALRSN020000130.1:0-6521 GCA_943370865.1 Bordetella parapertussis | reverse complement strand
ATAAAGAAAACCACTGTCGTCAGCGATTTGCCTAAAGTAAAATACCGGGGCATTTTTATCAATGATGAAGCTCCTGCCCTTTCCAACTGGAGCAGGGAGAAATTTGGCGGCTTCAATCACAAATTCTACGAAAAGGTTTTTGAACTCATCCTGCGGTTGAAAGGCAACTATATCTGGCCTGCCATGTGGGGAAATGCATTCTATTACGATGACTCCTTAAATATCAAATCGGCCGATGAGTATGGAATTGTCATCGGGACATCGCACCACGAACCATTAATGCGGGCACACGAAGAATGGAAATACTATGGGAAGGGGCGCAAATGGAACTATGATAGTACAGAAGCCGGCTTAAAAGAATTCTGGAAAGGTGGAATGGAAAGGGCCTGGAATGAAAAGATTGTAAGTGTGGGGATGAGAGGTGATGGCGATGAGCCAATGTCAAGAGAAACAGCGACCGCTTTGCTGGAAAGAATTGTAAAAGACCAGCGGCAGATCATTGAAGAAGTGACACATAAACCTGCCAGCAAAACACCTCAGCTCTGGGCCTTATACAAAGAAGTACAGGACTACTATGATAAAGGGATGAGAGTACCCGACGATATCACTCTTCTTTTATGCGATGATAACTGGGGCAATATCCGGAAACTCCCAAAGCTTACTGATCCACCCAGGAAAGGCGGGTATGGTATTTATTATCATTTTGATTATGTGGGTGGTCCCCGGAATTATAAATGGCTCAACACAAACCCCATTCCCAGAATATGGGAGCAAATGCACCTGGCCTGGGAATACAATGCCAGGCAGATCTGGATCGTGAATGTGGGAGATATCAAACCCATGGAATTCCCGATCTCTTTTTTCTTGGACTATGCCTGGAACCCGCAGAAAATTGACGCTGGCAATCTCCAGCAATACACAACACAGTGGGCTGCTGCACAATTTGAAAGTACTTACGCTAAAGAGATTGCAGATATCCTTGCGAAATATGCTAAATATAATGGAAGAAGAAAACCTGAACTCCTTGATGCAAATACGTACAGCTTTAACTACGATGAATGGGCCACCGTCGTAAAAGAATATAATGAGCTACTCAAGAAAACGGAGGAGATAAACAATCTTCTGCCGTCCGAATATAAAGATGCTTACTTCCAGTTGGTATTACATCCCGTGAAAGCCTGTGCCAACCTGAACGAGATGTATTACAATGTTGCCCTGAACAAAGAAGCCTATAAAAATAAGTATGCCGAAACGAATGTCTATGCGGACAAAGTGAAACAGCTTTACGCAAATGATTCGTTGATCACTCTTGCTTATCATCAACTAAATAATGGTAAATGGAACCACATGATGAGCCAGACACATATTGGTTATACCTACTGGCAACAGCCTTCCAGGCAACGGATGCCTGAAGTGAAATATGTGCCGGCAGATTCGGTCATTGAAAAGAAGAATTTTGGGCTTACTGATGTAATGGGCGCCAAAATACCTGGAAATGTTACAGGAAATGTCTTTTACCAGCATGAAGAAAGAGGTGTCTCCATCGAAGCGGATCATTTTACCAACGCTGTTAACACGAATGGCATCACCTGGAAAGTACTTCCCGATCATGGAAGAACGGGATCAGCTGTTAACCCTTTCCCGGTTACCGCTAAAGAGCAACAACCTGGCAGGAATGCCCCGCATCTTGAATATGAAATTTACACGTACAGTGCAGGGAAATTTACAATCAATGCATATTTCTCCCCTACCCTGAACTTTCATAATAACACAGAGGGGTTGCGATATGCTATATCAGTAGATGATGAAGTGCCACAGATCATCAGCATCAATAAAGAAGATAAGAACAGTATCAGCGGTATCTGGAATAAATGGGTAGCGGAGAGTATTATCATTAAACCAAGCAAACATAATATCCTGCAACCGGGAAAACACACGGTGAAATACTGGGTGGTGAGTCCTGCTGTGGTATTGCAAAAAATAGTGTTGGATTTTGGCGGCAATAAGCCAAGTTATCTCGGTCCGCCTGAGACTATTAAGGAATAGAAAAAAATAAAGTTATGATACGAAAAGCATTTGTACCGGTGGTATGTGCCATTAGTTTACTGGTAATGTCTTGTTCCGGCAGTAAAAAGAATTCGGCATCACCGGATCTGCCGTCGCTGAAAACTGTATTTAAAGATGATTTTGCGATTGGCACTGCACTAAATGCCGAGCAGATCGAAGAAAAGGATCCTAAAGCAGCAGTACTGGTTCCGCAACAATTCAATATGGCCACGCCGGAAAATATCATGAAGGCCGAGGTTATACACCCGCAGTGGGGCACTTATAATTTCTACCTGGCTGATAAAATGATCGAATACGGGAAGAAACATAATATAAAGATCAACGGGCACACATTGATCTGGCATAGCCAGTTGCCTGCATTTGCCCGTCAAATTCAAAGCGTTGACTCATTCAAAACTTTCTTTACTGACCATATTAATACTGTAGCCGGCCGCTACAGCGGAAAGATATTTTCCTGGGATGTGGTGAATGAAGCATTGAATGAAGATGGCACCATGCGTAAATCAGTTTTCCTGAATAAAATGGGTGATGATTTTGTAACGGAAGCATTCCGGCTGGCAGCTGCGGCATCTCCCAATACAGAATTGTATTATAATGATTATAACAATGAACAACCCGCTAAACGGGCAGGCTGCATTGCACTGATCAAAAAAGTGCAGGCTGCTGGTGTTCGTATTGACGGTGTGGGTATACAGGGTCATTGGCATGTCGGCAAAGTCCCGTTGAAAGATATTGAAGAAAGTATCATCCAATACGCCGCTTTAGGAATGAAAGTAATGTTCACGGAACTGGATATTGAAGTACTGCCCCGCAATTTCCAGGGCGCCGATGTGAACCAGCGGATGAAAAGTGATCCCTCGTTAAACCCTTATGTAAATGGGCTACCGGATAGTGTACAACAACAATTAGCCAACGACTACCAGGCCTTGTTCAATCTTTTCTTAAAACATAAGGACAAGATCACCCGGGTAACTTTTTGGGGAGTGAATGACGGTCAAAGCTGGCTAAATGGCTGGCCGGTGCGAGGCAGAACCAACCACCCGTTATTATTTGACCGGCAGTTTATGCCCAAACCTGCTTTCTATAAAGTAATAGAAGCCAGGAAGGATTTTGATAATACCAAAAAAGGGTTCTGATATTTTTAAACTAATAGCAACATGAGCAACAGCACATCCCAGAAATTGTCGGTACTTGAAAAAACAGGTTATAGTTTAGGTGACCTGGCCGCCAATCTTGTATTCCAAACCCTTGTTACCTACCTGGCTTACTTCTATACAGATATTTATGGACTGAAGACGAGTGACGCTTCTGCCATCATATTAACGGTGGGCCTTATTGCTGCATTTGGCTTCAATCCCATCATCGGAGCTATTGCAGACAGAACAGTTTCAAGATGGGGAAAATTCAGGCCCTGGATATTATTCACAGCAATTCCGCTTGGTGTTATTGCCCTGTTGGCATTCACCACTCCTGATTTTTCCTATAAAGGAAAAATGATTTATGCAGTAGTTACTTACACACTACTGTTATTACTTTATGCAGCAAACAACCTCCCCTATTCTGCCCTTAGTGGAGTAATAACCGGTGACATGAAAGAACGTAATAGCATGTCAGCCTATCGTTTCGTTGCAGTTATGTTTGCACAGTTCTTTGTGCAGGTATTCATGTACGCTATAATAAAATCAGCTGGCGGCGGCAGCAAACCGGAACAAATGGCTGTCGGAATGGAAAAGGTTTTTACCTGGCTATCCATTATAGGCACTGTTATGCTGATCATTACATTCCTGACTACCAAAGAACGGATCGTTCCAAAACCAGAACAAAAGTCAACTATTGGACAAGACTTGAAAGATCTTGGGAAAAACAAGCCCTGGATCATTATGCTGGTGCTAACGCTCCTGGTCTTTATAACACTGGCCATGAAGGGAGGATCTTATGTTTATTATTTTGAAAACTATGTTGACAAGGAAAATCTTGCTAACCTGATCAGTCCTGTACTGAACGGGTTTTCCAATGCAGGCATCAATTTTTTTGGTGAAGATCCTGTATCCGCAGGCTTAGGCTTATTTAATGCCGGCGGGATCATTTGCATGATCATCGGCATTACACTTTCCAAGCCCCTTGCTGATAAATATGGGAAAAGGGATGTGTTTAGAATAGCGTTAGTGATTTCAACACTCTTTATTATTCTCTTTTACTTTTTCCCGCCTCAGTCAGTAGGCCTGATGTTCATCTCACAAATCTTACATGGTTTTTTCTATGGTATCACCATACCCCTATTATGGGCAATGATTGCTGATGTGGCTGATTACAGTGAATGGAAAAATAACCGCCGTGCAACTGCAATCATTTTTTCTGCCATGATGGTTGGCTTAAAGGCTGGCCTTACGATCGGGAGCTCTTTGTTAACCTGGCTGCTGGGACTGTACGATTATATTCCTAACAATACTACGGGCCAAACAGCAACTGCCATACAAGGCACAAAAATGCTGGTGAGTATTTATCCCGCCATCCCGTTCCTGATCGGCGCCGGTTTATTGTTCTTCTATGAGATCAATAAAAAAATGGAAGTACAGATTGAAAGCGACTTAAAGGCAAGACGTACTAAATAACGATTCACATAATAAATTACAAATGCCTGAAGATAATATAGATCATATCAATTTTGACAAGTTGAACGATCGTGCCATTTCTGCACCATTGGTAAAAAACATCTATACAGCCGACCCATCAGCACATGTGTTTAAGGGGAAAATCTACATCTACCCATCTCACGATATAGATGCCGGTGATGCCTTTGATGACCTGGGAAGCCATTTTGCGATGGAAGATTATCATGTCATTTCCATGGACTCCCCACAAAGCGAAGCCGTGGATAATGGCATAGCCCTGCATGTGAACGATGTCCCCTGGGCGGAAAAGCAAATGTGGGCCCCCGATGCTGCAGAAAAAGATGGCACTTATTATTTATTCTTTCCGGCAAAAGGATATGATGGCATTTTTCGGATTGGTGTGGCTACCAGTACTTCCCCTGTTGGCCCTTTTACCCCGCAGCCAGAGGCGATAAAAAACAGTTTTTCGATAGATCCTGCCGTCTTTAAAGATAATGACGGTAGTTATTATATGTATTTCGGTGGTATCTGGGGCGGCCAGTTACAGCGATGGAGAACCGGAACATTTAATGCAGAGCAACCCGAAAGTCCCTTTGCCTTTTTGCCCGGAGCCAACGAGCCGGCCTTATGCCCAAAGGTTGCCAAACTGACGAAAAATTTATTGGAGTTTGCAGAAGACCCGAAGGATCTTGTTATTCTTGACGAAAACGATCAACCTCTTTTGCAGGGAGATGCCGACAGAAGATTCTTTGAAGCCAGCTGGATGCATAAATATAATGGCAAATATTATTTCTCCTATTCTACCGGCGATACTCATTTTCTCTGTTATGCCATTGGTGATAATCCCTATGGACCTTTCCGGTATGCAGGCAGAATTTTAGAACCAGTTGTCGGCTGGACATCTCATCATTCCATCTGTGAATTTGAAGGAAAATGGTATCTATTTTACCACGACAGCAGTTTGAGTAAAGGGGTAACTCATTTACGCAGTATCAAAATTACGGAACTGATCTACGATGAAAATGATCGTATACAAACAATCAAACCATATAGAGATTAACCGGATAAAACGAAAGGCATGATAAAGATTTTTTTTTCCTTTTTACTGGCATTGTTTTTCCTGGTTACAGCCAGGTCACAATCATTTCAGAACCCCATATTAGCTGGTTATTATCCAGACCCAAGTATCTGCAAGGCCGGTGACGATTATTATATCATCAACTCCTCCTTTGCTCACTATCCCGGAATTCCAATCTTTCATAGTAAGGACCTGCTTAACTGGCAGCTAATCAGCTATGCGATGAACCGTCCTTCACAACTGGCTCTCGAAGGTTCCGGAATATCAAGAGGGTTATTTGCTCCTGCGATCAGTTATCATAACGGCACCTTTTATATTGTTTGCACAGAAGTAAGTAAACTGGGTAATTTTATTATTACTGCCAAAGATCCTAAAGGCCCCTGGAGTGACCCGGTAAAACTTCCACAGGTAAATGGGATTGACCCTTCTTTGTTTTTTGATGATAACGGTAAAGCCTATGTTGTCTATAACAGTATACCACCTGATAATAAAACATTGTGGAACGGGCACCGTACCATCCGGATGTATGAACTGGATCCCGTCAACCTGAAAGTAATAGGTGAAGAAATATTACTGGTAAATGGAGGTACGGATATTTCAAAAAAGCCAGTCTGGATTGAAGGGCCACATATCTATAAAAAAGATGGCTGGTATATTCTTATGTGTGCAGAAGGAGGAACGGGATATAATCATTCCGAAGTAGTATTCAGAAGTAAATCGGTAGAAGGTCCTTATATCCCGTATGATAAAAACCCGATACTGAC
>CALRSN020000129.1:0-6531 GCA_943370865.1 Bordetella parapertussis | reverse complement strand
TACTTATTCAGCTGTAGCGGATTTTATATATACCGGCGAAAACGCATTTGAAAAGCATACGACCTATACAGATAACTCTGTATCTAAAGGAAATTACAACTACCGGTTGAAAATGATTGGTAAGAACGGGGAGATCAAATACAGTTCTGTACTTGCCTTCAAAACCGGTGCAGAAAATGATACCCAGGAATTAAATGTTTACCCATCAGTTATCAGCAGCAGCTTTACTGCAAGATTTAACGCTGACAGGAGTGAGCCAGCCCAACTGCAGATCGTTGATTATTCAGGAAGATCGGTTTATAGTAAATCGGTGGTACTGGTGCAGGGACAAAATAACATTTCAGTAAACGATTTTACTGCTGCTCGTGGAAATTTTGTGATTGTTGTCAGAAAGGGCGGCAAAATATACAGCCAGAAAGTAATTGTACAATAAGATCATCAGCCATTAACCTTACCTGTGTAAAATGAATCCATATCCTTATGTCAGCCCGTTTTTAATCCGTGTACCAAATCCATAACTATGAAAGAGACCAGTTCATGAAAAGCCATTCTCTAATTAACTAAAACAAATTGCATGATCAGAATGGTACCCAAAACAAAAGGTGGGAGTTTGTCCCACCTTTTACTTTTCTAATTTATTACCCGCTTTCTTACCGGCGGTTTCTTTTTCTGCCAAAAACACCGAAGCGTACCCCGGCTTCCGCAATCAGCATATCTGTTTTTGATTCTCTTTCCGTAAAGAAAACATTTCCGTTATTATCAATATAAGGATCAGTAAGGTATTTTGTATTCGTACCAAGCAGGTAAGATGTCTTTAACGACAAGCATATTTCTTTTGCTTTTCCCAGCGGGATCTCAATGCCAAGGCCCGGGCCCCAGATAAATGCCCAATAGCCTTTGGTTGAATTTCCCCCGGCATACTGGCTGTTACCAAAAAAAGTTTCCCTTTCTGCATCAACGGATGAGAAAAAGAGATTGGTTCCGATGGTGCCATCCACAAACAATTGAATAGACTTGTCATGTGGAACCAGGTCGCCCCGGGCTTTAAAAGCCAGCGAAAAAACATTATTGGATGCTGTGACCCGGTACCGGTCGAAGAAGCCGAATGTAAAGAGATCAAAATACTTACTGTCGGAACTGGTGATCAGGAGACCAATTTCACCGCCGATACTTACCGGCATATCCGGGGAAGGACGGTGCATAATATTCCATCTTATACCAGCTCCGGTTACCGGGTACGTTGATTTATATTCTGCCTGCGGGAAACTGAGTTGAAAGCTTACGGTAGAGATGGTCTTTTGCGCTTGTCCATAGAGGCTGATACCTGCCAGCACAAAAAGAATAGCAAAACGTTTCATGCCCTTTTTTTACAAAGTAAACCAGAAATGGTATAAAAAAAGAAGACTGTGATCTTTTCACAGTCTTTTATAATCAATTACTCTTTTTTCAGTTTGTCTTTAAAAACCTTCCTGAACTTATCTATTTTAGGCCTGATGACAATTTTACAATAAGGGTTAGTATTCTCATTATTCTCAAAGTACTGCTGGTGATAATTTTCAGCAGGATAGAATTTTGTGAAGGGAGTTATCTCGGTAATAATGGGCCGGTCAAAAGCGCCACTTTTGTCTAATTCTGTTTTATATTTTTCAGCTTTTTGTTTTTGTTCTTCGTTGTGGTAGAATACCCCGCTACGGTACTGGGTTCCCACATCAGCACCCTGCCGGTTCAGCGTGGTGGGGTCATGTGTTTCCCAGAACACCTCAAGCAGTTCATCAAAACTGATTTTTGATGGATCATATACGATCTGCAGGCATTCAGCATGACCGGTTTCGCCACTACATACTTCTTTATACGTTGGGTTTTCTGTCTGCCCCCCTGTATAACCTGATTCAGCACTGATCACTCCATCCAGTTGTTCAAAAATGGCTTCGGTACACCAAAAGCAGCCGTTGGCAAAAGTGGCTGTATCGGTTTTGCCGGTTGTTAAGACGGCAGAGGTAGTTGTATTTGTTGTATTATCCATATTCTTTGTTGAAGGAGATGATTTTTGTGCACAGGAGAACAAGGCCCCCAGGCTGATGACAGCTGTTGCGAAAAGCATAGTTATTCCAGTTTTATTTTTCATCCGTATGATAAATTTCGTGCAATTTAGTAGTACAACAAGCCGGTGTTTTGTAAGTTGCATGACAATCGATTGGTTTTCGATAATCAGTAACATCCTGCAGTATAACACCACCATCTACGGATGGTTGACTAAAAAAGATCTATGTTCCGGTTAGTTATAACTTGTTTAACAATTACAGCATTAACAGCCTGTCAAACCACTGCTATGAAAAAAGAAACTGTTTCTACTTATGCTTTTCGCCTGAAACCCGGGGATGACCTGAAGGAAGGAATTGAAAAACAGGTAAAGGAAAACCAGATCAATGCCGGCTGGATCGCCACTTGCACCGGGAGCCTGACCGATTATATGCTCCGGTTTGCCAACCAGCCGGAAGGCAGCAGTGGCAGCGGGCATTTTGAAATAGTAAGCCTGGTGGGTACAGTCAGTACGAATGGCTCACATATCCATATCAGTATAAGTGACAGTACGGGTACAACCATTGGTGGTCATTTGCTGCCGGGCTGCAAAATCTACACAACTGCTGAAATTGTTATACATGCAACCGATAAGTATGAATTTACAAGAGAGAAAGATGGAAGCACTCCCTGGGAAGAATTACAGGTGAAAGAGAAAAAGGACTGATGAGTTAGTGTATTGCTGTCACATTCACTTTCTGAATACCTTCCAGGTGCACTTCAATATGCCGGTCATGGGCTTTACTTTCAAATTCACTGATGATCTCCAGGATGTCGTAGTCAATAAAATGGCAATCGGTGCCATCAATGGTCAGTACAGAGTATTCCGGAATTTTATCTAATGCCTCTTTCAGTTTTACTTTATTCAGGAAGGTAACATTGCTGTTAAGCCGGATATGAAACATTTCTGTCTCATGCACTTTCCGTTTATCGATCTTGTATTCTGCCTTGAAGTTATTCTTGATAATATAAAAGGCAGAAAGCAGTAACCCCGCGGTAACTCCAATCAGCAGATCGGTCACCAGGATAATGACAATCGTGAGGACAAAGGGGAGAAACTGTTTGGTACCCAGGCTCCACATGTTTTTATACAACTTGGGTTTGGTCAGGTTATAACCTGTTACCAAAAGAATAGCAGCCAGTGCTGCGTAAGGGATCATATTCAATGCAAAAGGAATAAAAAGCACCGCCAGTAATAAAAATAATCCATGCGTAAAGGCAGAAAGCCTTGTTCTTGCACCAGCATCAATGTTCGCAGCACCCCGAACGATCACGGCTGTAATGGGGATGGCACCTAATAAGCCACAGCTTATATTACCGATTCCCTGTGCGGCCAGTTCCCGGTTAACAGGAGTGATGCGGTTATGCCGGTCCAGTTTATCAATAGCCTCTACGCAGAGGAGTGTTTCTAAGGAAGCTAATAGCCCAACGATCACGCCGTCTTTCCAGATTGTTGCGGATGAAAAAAGTTTGGAGAAATCAGGAAAGACGATCTCTCCAAATATATTAGCAGGTATATTAACAAGCTGGGTTGGTTTTAATGTAAGATCCGTAGTGATCCAGCTAAAAATATAATTTATCGCAATGCCGGCCAGGACGGCTACTAAGGGTGCTGGAACCACCCTCCATTTTTTTGCAAAAGGCCGTTGCCACAAGATCATGATCAGCAAAGAGACCATGGTAATAATGATCGTACCTCTCCCGATATGAAGATTGAAATTCCGGATATTACCGGTCACATCTTTGGAGGAGAAGATCTTTATAAAACCACTTTGCCAGAAATCGGGTTGATCATATCCTAGTGCAAAAGGAACCTGTTTAGCGATCAGCATAATCCCAATAGCGGCCAGCATTCCTTTAATAACGGCTGAAGGAAAATAATTGGCAATAACGCCCAGTTTTAATGCTCCTAACAACAACTGGAAGACGCCGGCAATAATTACAACCAGCAGGAAAACCCTGTAATCTCCATAAGAAAGAATAGCGGCTGCCAATAAGGGGGAAAGTCCTGCCGCAGGCCCCGATACACCAAATTGAGATTTACTGATCACAGAAACCACCATACCGCCGATAACACCGGAAAGAATGCCTGCATAGAGTGGGGCACCTGAAGCCAGTGCTATACCGAGGCACAGGGGAAGTGCTACAAAAAACACGGATAATCCTGCAGGAAGATCATGCCGCAACCAGATGCGGCGCATATATCGTAGTCTTCGTTTCAAATGAACTCATTTGCCGGAAGGTAAAAAAAAATAACCGGGTAGAGAATGACTTCTGCCGGAGGTAAAAACATTGATCTGCTGTACCCGCTGAAACCGTTAATAGGCCTAAATTTGCTGGCTTAATTAAATGACCCGTGCGGTGAAGAAAAATGAAGTTATATCCTGAATCGGCCTATATACAGTTGGAGTTTAACAAGGTGAAAGACCTGCTGGCGAACTATTGCCAGACCGAGCATGCCCATAATAAAGCAGCTAACCTGCGTATTCATACCCGGAAAGAATTTATTGATACAGAGCTCCGGCAAAGTCATGAATACCGGCAACTGGTCACCAACAGCATTTATTTTCCCAATGATTATATCTTAAACCTCGCTAAAGAATTAAAACTATTGTCCATTCCCGGCGCTGTATTGGTGGGTGAACAACTGATGCAGGTACGTAAACTCGCCGAGAGTATTGAAAAGATATTCCGCTGGTTCGACAGTGAAAGAAGACAGGCATACAATGCCATGGCAAAGGTCATTGAAAATACTTATTATGAAAAAGTGATCATCGAAATGATCGATGAGGTGCTGGATGATTACGGGCAGGTAAAAGATAATGCCTCCGAAGACCTGAAGAATATCCGGATGAGCCTTTACCGGAAGCGCAATGAACTTCGCCGGATGTTTGAAAAGATCATTACCAAACTAAATAAGCAGGGATATCTCGCCGATATTGAAGAAAGTTTCATGAGTGGCCGTCGGGTGGTGGCTGTTTTTGCAGAGCAGAAAAGAACCGTGAAAGGAATCCTGCATGGAGAAAGCGACAGCCGTAAAACAGCGTTCGTGGAACCGGAAGAAACAATTGAGCTCAATAACCAGGTGCATGAACTGGAGAATGATGAACGAAAAGAAGTGTATCGTATCCTCCGTGAATTAACCGGGAAATTATCTGTATATGCTGCGCTGTTGTCAACCTATCACAGTATTGTGGGGGAATATGATTTTATCAGGGCTAAGGCAAAACTGGCGGCTGATATACGGGGAGAGTTCCCGGTGGTGAATGATAAGGCTGGTATTCACCTGGTGAATGCCTACCATCCTTTATTATACCTCTACAACCAGCGCAGCAATAAGCCCACCATACCGGTAACACTTACTCTTGATGAAAATAAAAGGATACTTGTTATCAGCGGACCTAATGCTGGAGGTAAAACGGTAACCATGAAAACGGTGGGCTTGCTGCAGATGATGGTGCAAAGTGGTCTGCTGGTGCCGGTGCATCCCTCTTCGCAGTTTGGTATTTTCAAGCAACTGATGATCCATATCGGCGATACACAGAGCCTGGAATTTGAACTGAGTACTTACAGCAGCCACCTCATTCACATGAAGCATTTCATGGAAAATGCGAATGGCAGAACCTTATTTTTCATTGATGAATTAGGAAGCGGCAGCGATCCCAATCTTGGTGGTGCTTTTGCAGAAGTGATCATGCAGGAACTGGCCCGTAAGCATGCGATTGGTATTGTGACAACGCATTACCTGAACCTGAAAGTGATGGCGGGTAAAACAGCCGGTATCCTGAACGGTGCTATGGCTTTTGATGAAAAGAATCTGCAGCCGCAATACAAACTGATCGTGGGTAAGCCGGGAAGTTCTTATACGTTTTCGATTGCCGAAAGAATCGGTTTGGATAAATCGCTGATCAAAAAAGCGAAGGAGCTGGTGGATGAGGACCAGTTCCGGTTGGATAAATTACTGAACCGTACCGAGCAGGACCTGCGTGACCTGGAAAAGAAAGAAACAGAACTGAATAAAACGATCAAAGAGAATGAACGGTTGAAGAAGGAAATGCAGCAGGTGATGGATAAAGAACGGCATCGCCAGCAGGTGGAAGTATTAAAGGAGCAGAACCGGGTATCGGAAGAAAAGATCGCTTACCTGAAAGACATGGAGAGAAAGCTGAAGCAACTGCTGATCGAATGGCGCAAAGAAGAGAATAAGAATAAAGTGATCAAACAAATGGAGGGGTTGCTGTTCAAAAAGAATGAACAGAAAGTGGTGAGCAAAATGCAGAAAAAGATCGATTCAAAATTTGCAGAAGTGGGAGGTGATATCAAAATAGGCGATAAAGTAAAAATGAAACGCAATCACCAGGTAGGGGAAGTGATAGAACTGAGAGGGAAAAGAGCCGTTGTGAAAATTGGCATGCTGCCTATGCAGGTGGATATGAAGGATTTGGTGGTGGT
>CALRSN020000128.1:0-6558 GCA_943370865.1 Bordetella parapertussis | reverse complement strand
ATGGGCCAGACAGTATTCCAGCCGTTGCTGTAATTAAAGGATTAAGTGATGACCAGTTACTGGAAACGGTGCAACGGCAAACATTCCGTTTTTTCTGGCATGGTGCTCATCCTTACAGCGGGCTGGCATTAGAAAGGAGTAACACGGTTTTAGCCGAGCATTACTGGGATTATATCAATGAAGCCTGGGATGAACCTAATTTCAGTAAAACCATATTTGGCCCTGATGCAGGTGCTATCGGCGGAACAGGGTTTGGTATCATGAGTACCGTAGTGGCGGTGGAGCGGGGCTGGATCGGGAGAGACACCGCCGTAAGAAGATTAATCAAGATCGCAGACTTCCTGATCAATGCAGATTGTTATCATGGCATCTACCCGCATTTTATGAATGGCCGGACCGGCAAGACCATCAAATTTGACCGGCTGGATGATGGGGCAGATATTGTAGAGACTTCTTATTTGCTGATGGGATTTTTATGTGCCCGGGAATATTTCAATAAGGATAATCCAAGAGAAGTGTATTTACGCAAACGGATCAATCAAATGTGGGGAGCTGCCAACTGGAACTGGCATACGAACGGAGAAAAAAAATTGTACTGGCATTGGAGTCCCAACAACGGGTTTGATATGAATTTCCCTGTGTGGGGGTATAATGAATGTTTGATCACTTATATCATGGCGGCCTCCGCACCCAACCCTTCCAAGGCTATTCCCAAGGAAGCGTATGATGGCACCTGGGTAGGCAGTTTCGGATTTAAGAATGGTAATGAGTATTATGGATACAAGTTGCCATTAGGGAATTATGATAAGGATAAAGGCGGACCATTATTTTTTGAACAATATACTTTCCAGGGAATCGACCCGAATGGTTTGATTGATTCACTGGGAAATGATTATTTCCTGCAGGGTAAAAATCATACACTGATCAACAGGGCCTATTGCATGGAGAATCCTAAGAAATACAAAGGGTATAGCGATAAGGTTTGGGGCCTGACAGCAGGCGACAGTTATAAAGGTTATGTGGCACATAGTCCCGAGAATGACCGGGGAGTGATACAACCCACTGCCGCTATTTCTTCTATGCCTTATACACCCAAAGAAAGTATGGAAGCATTGCGCTATTTCTATTATGAACTGGGAGATAAAATATGGAGCAAGTATGGTTTTGTGGATGGCTTCAGTATTCATCACAACTGGTATGCAAAATCGCATTTGGCCATTGACCAGGGCCCGATCATAGTGATGCTGGAAAATTATCGTACAGGGTTGTTATGGAAATTGTTCATGGGCATTCCGGATCTGCAGAAAGGATTGGAAAGGCTTGGTTTTTCTTCACCCTATATCAAAAAATAAGAAACCAGTTAACAATTGCAGTACTATGAATGAAAAAATAACAAGAGAACATTTTTTAAAAACAACCGCCATGGCGGGAGCAGCTTTACTTGTTTCTTCATTGGAAGGATGGGCCGCTACAACAGATAAAAAACTGAGAGTAGCGGTGATTGGTTGCGGTAGTGTTAGCAACCGGTACCTTCCCCAGTTATTATCCTCTAATTTGATTGAAGTGGTAAGCCTGTGTGATATCAAATATGAAAGAGCTATTGCACAGAATAAAGAATATAAGGTCAATGCACAGACTTACGCAAATATTGATGCCCTGCTGCAAGGTGTGCCTTTTGATATGATGGTGACCCTGACAGATATGCAAGTACATGGCGAACTAAATAAAAAAGCATTGCTGGCAGGTAAACATGTATGGAGCGAAAAACCCATGGCAAATACTTATGCAGAAGGTAAAGCCCTGCTTGATCTTGCCAAGAGTAAAAAATTACGCATCTGGGGAGCACCGGCAGTGGTCAACAGTCCGCAGTTTGCTTTCATGAGCCGCACCATACAGGAAGGAAAATTAGGACGCATCGCATCTGCACATGGACAATACGGGCACACAGGTCCTACCTGGTCGGCTTTCTTTTATGAAAAAGGCGGCGGTAGTATGCCTGACCTGGGCGTTTACAATATGGCCACATTAACTGGTTTACTCGGCCCCGCAAGGGCTGTAATGGCCATGACCAGTATCGTGAATCCTGAACGCACAGTAGATGATAAAGGAAAAATAAAAGTGGAAGCAGAAGATAATGCCCATATTTTATTGGAGCATGATAAAGGAGTGATCAGCCATGTTATGTGCGGCTTCAATTATTTTGATCCGCACGGGCATGAAGCAGGTAACCAATCACTGCATTCCATCCAGGTCTACGGAGACTATGGCAATATGCGGCTGATCGGTTACGATTGGGAAACAAATGGCGTGATGCTGGATACTTCCTGGGATAAGCCTGCTGTATTAATGAGTACAGAAAAAGGAGGGTATGAGTGGCAGGAAGGCGCAAGAGTGGTGGGTGAAAGTATAATAAATGGATCAGAGCCACTGATCAATGTAGAACATGCATTACATGTACTGGAAATTATTGAAGCAGCACGAAGATCATCGGCGACTGGTATGAAAGTGAAACTGAAAAGTAAATTTCCATGGCCCATTGTAAAATAATTTTCTAACAGCGAAACGGAATTGTATGAGACTTGCCATTTTAGGATCGGGGTTTATTTCCCGTTTTTATGCAGATTCATTAGTGGCGCAGCGTCGTAAAGATGTTATTGTATCAGTCTATAGCCGTACCGAAGTCAATGCAAAAAAATTTGCAGCTAATTATAATGTTCCGCATTATACAACGAGCATAAAAGAATGTGTGGAGCATACGGACGTGGATGCAGTTATCATTGGTTTGTCAAATGATATGCACCTGGAAGCAGTGCTGGCCAGTGCAGCAGCCGGTAAACATGTATTGTGCACAAAGCCATTGGGTCGTACAGCCAGTGAAGCCCTGCAGATGTTACAGGCAGTGGAAAAAGCCAATGTGGTGGGTGGTTACCTGGAAGATCTTTGTTACACGCCAAAATTCCTGAAATCACTGGCTACAGTAAAGAATGGCAGTATTGGGGAAGTGATCTGGACAAAAAGCCGGGAGACACATCCCGGGCCGCATAGTGACTGGTTTTGGGATAAAGAAAAATCAGGGGGCGGTGCCATGATTGATCTTGGATGCCATTGTGTGGAAATAAGCAGGAACTTTATTGGAAAGGACATCAAGCCAATCGAGGTCATGTGCTGGGCAGATACAAGAGTACACCCGATTGATGCGGAAGATAATGCAATCGGTTTGGTGCGATATGAAAACGGGGCCATTGGCCAGTTTGAAGTCAGCTGGACTTTTCGTGGTGGAATGGATTTAAGAGATGAAGTGATGGGAACAGAAGGAACTATCTGGGCTAATAATTTTTTGCGTACCGGTTTTGAAATGTTCACCACCGGTAAAGGAGAACAGTATGTGGCTGAAAAAGCAGAAAGCAATGTCGGCTGGTTATTCCCGGTAGGTGATGAAGTACATGAGCTGGGTTATAGTCATATGTTCACGGATATGTTTGATGCGATTGATAAAAATACCGAACCGGCAGAAACATTTTATGACGGGTACATCGTCAACGCTATCCTGGATGCAGCGTATAAGAGTGCAGCCAGCAAACAATGGGAACCGGTACAGATTAGCGACTGGCGGGGAAAAGCAATAGCAATCTCATCGAAAAAAATGACCAGTTATGACGACCAGTATTATTTAATAAAAGAAGAAGTGCTTCCGTCGGGAGAAAAGAAATTCATCATTAAGCATAAAATCACCGGATCAATAGAAAGAAGATAATGGGAATACTGACCGATAAAAAAATTGTGATCATTGGCGGCACCACCGGTATTGGCCTGGCAGCAGCCAATGCTTTCATTGCCGAAGGTGCAAAGCTGGTGGTGGCGGGAAGAAAGCAGGAAACAGTGCAGGAAGCCGGGCAACTATTGGGAAAAAACGCTGTAGCTGTCAGCGGAGATGCAATTGATCCTGCTACTGCTGAGCAGGCCATCGAACGATGCTGTGAATTATATGGCGGTTTCGACGGTTTGTATCATATAGCAGGAGGAAGCGGCCGAAAAATGGGTGATGGCCCGTTGCATGAGCTGACGCTGGAAGGGTGGAATAAAACCATGGAATTAAATCTTACTTCGTTGATGTTATCCAACCAGGCAGCCATAAAAAAATTCATCGCTTTGCACAAAGGCGGTACTATTTTAAATATGGGATCTGTATTGGGCTTCTCTCCTTCGCCGGCTTTTTTTTCAACTCATGCATATGCGGCAGCTAAATCAGCCGTGATTGGTTTTAGTAAATCTATTGCAGCATATTATGCCAAACATAATATCCGGGTAAATGTAATTGCCCCGGCATTGGTGGAGACACCGATGGCGCAACGGGCAGTAAATGACGATGAAATTTTGTCATTTATCAAAACTAAACAACCATTAGAAGGTGGAAGAATAGGGCAACCGGGAGATTTGGATGGACTGGCTGTCTATTTCATGAGTGATCAATCAAAATTCACCACCGGGCAGGTGGTGGCGGTTGATGGCGGGTGGTCTATCAGCGAAGGACAGTTATAAATAGGAATTAAATATCAGTATTCTGAAAAGTGAATAAGAAATTTTCAATAGGGATTGATCTTGGCGGCACAAGAATTAAAGCAGTGGTAATAGACGCTGATGGTAATATAGTGAGCGAAAATTACCAACCTACAAATGACGGAGATGATAAGGTCTGGAAAAGTGCAGTAGCAAGGGCGGTAAAAGAATTACAAACTATTGTAAACACAGATAGAATAAGCATAGGATTATCGGCGCCGGGTTTGCCAAATGATAGTAATACCTGTATTGCTTGTATGCCCGGAAGAATGCAGGGGCTTGAAAATTTTACCTGGACTGATTTTTTGCAACAACCAACTTATGTAGTAAATGATGCGGTGGCAGCTATGATGGGAGAAGCAAAATTTGGTTCTGCAAGGAATAAAAAAAATGTAGTGATGCTTACACTGGGAACAGGAGTAGGTGGTGCCATATTAATTGATGGAAAGCCTTACCAGGGAGCAATGAATAAGGCTGGCCATATTGGTCATATGGTGATAAATGACGAGGGTGATTCTGACGTAACAGGTATGCCGGGTAGCCTGGAAGAGTGTATTGGTAATTGTACAATTGAAAAAAGAAGTAAAGGAAAATTTACCTCCACCCGTGAAATGCTGGAAGCGTATAAAAAAGGAGATGAGTTTGCTAAAGATGTCTGGCTGCAATCGGTAAGGCAGTTAGGTATTGGCCTCGCATCAATCGCCAATATTTTATCTCCCGAGGTAATTGTTGTAGGTGGAGGTATCGCAGAGGCAGGTGATGATTTATTTCTGCCGTTGAATGAATTTATGAAAAAATTTGAATGGCAGCCGCATGGAACAACCACGAGTATTGTAAAAGCAGTATTTGGGGATATGGCCGGGGCTATTGGCGCTGCAAGTTTTGCAATGAGTAAACAATAACGACAATAAATAAATGCGATGAGTGTTACAGCAACCTATTTGGAAAAATGTAATGAAATACTGGAAAAAGTAAAGGCACAGGAGAAGCAAATTCAGCAGGCAGCAGCATGGTTTGCAGCTAGTATTCTTGCAGGCAGGGTGGTGCACACTTTTGGTTCAGGGCATAGCCGTATCATGGTGGAAGAAATGTGGCCCCGTTATGGATCCTTTCCCGGATTCAACCCGATTGTTGAATTATCGCTGACCAACCATAACAATGTCATTGGCGCCAACGGGCAACGGCAAGCCATGTTCCTGGAAAATGTTTCCGGGCTGGCTGAACGCATCCTGCGGAATTTTGGACTGGATGAAAGAGATACAGCCCTGGTCATCTCCTCCAGTGGCTGCAATATCGTACCGGTTGAAATGGCTGAACTGTTGCAACAACGAGGCATAAAAGTGGTGGCTATTATTACCAGTGATCATGCGGCAGCCAGCAGCAGTAAAAGAAAGGATGGAAAAAAATTAGCTGATTTTGCATCGCTGGTGATCGATACCGGTGCACCAGCCGGAGATGCCATGATACAGGTTGAGGGATTAGAAACACCCGTATCACCGGGATCAACTGTAGGCGGCGTGTTGATCATTAACAGTATCAAAGCAGAGCTGGCCAAACTGCTGACCGAAGCCGGGCAACCACCAACTGTACTGACGGCAGCCTGTGTGGTGGGAGCTGAGAAAGCTACCCGCTTATTTGAAACAGCCTATGATGAACATGCACACCGGATGGCGGAGCTTTATAAACATGCAGGAAAATAATTAATGACGGAATTAAAATTTATTATGACAGCAATCAGAACAACCGTAGTAGGCAGTTATCCATTTCCCGGCTGGCTGGAATTTGCTTCAAAAAACCTGGATCAATTCGGCCCGGCTGATATAGAAGAAATGATTGAAGATGCCGTCGTAGCGGCTATTCACGACCAGGTAACGGCAGGGTTGGATGTGATCACGGATGGTGAACAAACAAGACTGGATTTCAATTTATCCTTTTATGGATTTATTAAAGGAATTGAGCAGAATGAAACAGCCACCCGGAAATTTGGCCCGGCAGCCCATG
>CALRSN020000127.1:0-6573 GCA_943370865.1 Bordetella parapertussis | reverse complement strand
ATGGCGGGCAACCAGGGTTTATATCATCCTTCGTTTGAGCATGATGCATGTGGTATCGGCTTTGTCGCAAATATCAAAGGGCATAAATCCCATCAGCATATTGCAGATGCACTGACTGTGTTAGAAAACATGGAGCATCGCGGTGCCTGTGGTTGTGAAAACAATACAGGTGATGGTGCAGGCATTATGTTCCAGACACCCCATGAATTTTTCTTTGATGAGTGCCTGAAACTGGGGGTACATCTTCCTTCCTTTGGTAAATACGGTGTGGGAGTGATCTTCTTTCCTAAAGAAATAAGATTGCGGGAAGAATGCCGTGATATATTCAACCGGACTGCCGAAAAATTGGGGCTTGAGATCCTGGCTTACCGTAAAGTACCTGTCAATCCAGATGGCATCGGCCCTACAGCCTTAAGTGTGGAACCGGAAATGGAACAGGTATTCATCGCCTGCCCTGATCATATTTCGAATGGCGATGATTTCGAAAGAAAATTATTTATCCTGCGCAACTATGCCGCACATACGATCAATAACACGGTAAAAAAGGATGCAATCGGTTTTTATATCGCTTCACTGTCACATAAGGTAGTTGTTTACAAAGGCCAGCTCACCAGCAACCAGGTACGCAATTATTTTCCTGACCTGAATAATAAAAGAGTGGTCAGCGCTTTTGGATTAGTGCATTCAAGGTTTGCGACCAATACTTTTCCCTCCTGGAAACTGGCTCAGCCCTTCCGTTATATTGCACACAATGGTGAGATCAATACATTACAAGGGAACCTGAACTGGTTAAAGACCAGTGAAAAAGGTTTTACTTCTCCTTACTTCAGCAAAGAAGAAATGGAAATGCTGCTGCCCATCATAACAGAAGGACAAAGTGATTCCGCCTGTTTAGATAATATCATTGAACTGTTAACATTGACCGGCCGCTCCTTACCACATGTGATGATGATGCTGATCCCGGAAGCATGGGATGGACATGAAGAGATGGACCCCGTAAAAAAAGCGTTCTATGAATTTCATTCTTCGTTCATGGAACCCTGGGATGGCCCGGCATCGATCTCTTTTACCGATGGAAAATTAATTGGTGCCACATTGGACAGGAACGGGCTTCGTCCGTCCAGGTATTGCGTCACAAAAGATGACCGTGTTATCATGGCCTCTGAAACAGGTGTGTTGCCGGTTGATCCTGCCCTTATTTTGGAGAAAGGAAGATTGCAGCCCGGTAAGATGTTCGTAGTGGATATGGAAAAAGGAAAGATCATCAGCGATGACGAACTTAAAAAAGAAATCTGTTCACAAAAACCATATGGCGAGTGGCTGAATAAATACAAGATCCGCCTGGAAGAATTACCGGAACCAAGAGTCATGTTCACCCATCTCGAACATGACCAGGTATTCAAATACCAGAAAACCTTCGGTTACTCTACCGAAGACCTTGATAATATCATTGCCCCGATGGCACTCGAAGGAAAAGAACCGATCGGTTCAATGGGCACCGATATTCCGTTAGCGATACTGAGTGAGCACCCGCAACACCTTAGTCATTATTTTAAACAATTATTTGCACAGGTAACCAACCCGCCCATCGATCCGATCCGGGAACGGTTGGTAATGTCTTTGGCCACATTCGTTGGTAACAATGGTAATTTATTACTGGAAGACCCGCTGACCTGTCACAGTGTGGCATTGAAACAACCGGTATTAACCAATCATGACCTGGAGAAGATCAGGAGTATCGATACCGGTTTATTCCAGGCAAAAACATTACAATGTTATTTCCGGGCCAATGGCAAGCCAGGTTCGTTGAAATCTGCATTGGATCGTATCTGCCGCTATGCAGTTGATTCGGTAGAAGACGGTTTTAAAGTATTGATCTTGCAAGACCGTGCCATTGACAGTGACCATGCTCCTATTCCTTCTTTGCTGGCTACTGCTGCTATCCATCACCACCTGATCAAAAAAGGATTACGTGGACAAGTTGGTATCATCGTAGAAGCAGGTGATGTGTGGGAAGTGCATCATTTCGCTTGCCTGGTTGCTTTTGGTGCCACAGCGATCAATCCTTACCTGGCTCTTTCTTCTATTCGGGATATGAAAGAAGCGGGTAAGATGAAAACTGATCTTACGGATGAACAATTAAAAAAGAATTATACCAAGGCTGTCAATGATGGGCTACTGAAAGTATTTTCCAAGATGGGTATCTCCACATTGCAATCCTACCAGGGTGCACAAATCTTCGAGATACTCGGTATCAATAAAGATGTAGTGGACAGGTATTTCACCGGTGCCACTTCCCGTATAGAAGGAATGGGGTTAGATGAAATTGCTAAAGAAGCGTTAGCCAAACACTATTTTGCCTTCAGCAAAAAAGAAATTCCTGTTGACCGTTTGCCGGTCGGTGGTGTGTACCAATGGAAACAAAAAGGTGAATTCCATTTGTTCAACCCGCAAACCATTCATTTGCTGCAGCACGCCACGAAGACCAACGATATGGCGACGTTCAAAAAGTATTCTAAACTGGTAAATGAACAAACAGAAAAAGCAGCTACCTTAAGGAGTTTATTTCAATTCAAAAAGAACCGGCCTTCTGTTTCCATTGATGAAGTGGAACCTGCAGAAAATATTTATAAGCGTTTTGCGACCGGCGCCATGAGCTTTGGTTCTATTTCCTGGGAAGCCCACACCACATTAGCCATTGCCATGAATCGCCTCGGTGCAAAAAGTAATACCGGTGAAGGTGGTGAAGATGAAAGAAGGTATGAGCTGCTTCCGAATGGCGATAGCATGAGAAGTGCTATCAAGCAGGTAGCCAGTGCAAGATTTGGTGTTACCAGTTTATACCTGTCCGAAGCTGATGAATTACAAATAAAAATGGCGCAAGGCGCCAAGCCGGGTGAGGGCGGACAATTACCCGGTCATAAAGTAGATGAGTGGATCGGTAAGGTTCGTCACTCTACTCCCGGTGTTGGACTGATCTCTCCTCCCCCGCACCATGATATTTATTCAATTGAAGACCTGGCACAACTTATCTATGACCTGAAGAATGCTAACCGTAAAGCAAGGATCAGTGTCAAGCTGGTGAGTAAAGCTGGCGTGGGAACAATTGCAGCTGGTGTAACAAAAGCTAAAGCAGATGTGGTATTGATCGCAGGACATGATGGAGGTACAGGTGCTTCACCGGTCAGTTCAATTCGTCATGCAGGATTACCCTGGGAACTGGGTTTGGCAGAAACACAGCAAACGTTGGTGAAAAATAAATTGAGAAGCCGGGTGGTGGTACAAGCAGACGGCCAGATGAAAACCGCCCGTGATATTGCTGTGGCTGCATTACTTGGTGCTGAAGAATGGGGCATTGCTACAGCTGCGTTAGTAGTGGAAGGATGTATCATGATGCGCAAGTGTCATATGAATACTTGTCCTGTTGGTGTTGCCACGCAAGATCCGGAATTAAGAAGCCGTTTCAAAGGTGACCCGGATCATGTGGTGAATTTTTTCAAAATGATCACCCAGGACCTGCGGGAGATCATGGCTGATCTTGGTTTCAGAACGGTAAATGAGATGATTGGCCAGGTGGACAACCTCGAAATGAGAGAAGGCATTGAACATTGGAAGTATAAGAACATCGATTTGTCAGCGGTATTATACAAGGAGCCTAATTCAATGTACACGACTTTATATTGCAGCGAAGAGCAGGATCACGGTTTAAATGAAAGTCTTGACTGGAAATTACTGGAAGCTGCACAGCCTGCTATCGTAAGAAAAGAAAAAGTAACTGCTGCCTTCAATATCCGCAATATTGATCGTACAGCAGGCACCATCCTGTCCAACGAGATCACTAAAAAGTACAGGGCAGAAGGATTACCTGACAACACAATCCATTTCAATTTTACCGGAACAGCCGGCCAGAGTTTTGGCGCCTTCAATACAAAAGGTATCACACTCGAACTGGAAGGAGATGCCAACGATTATTTTGGAAAAGGATTGAGTGGTGCGAAACTGATCATCTATCCGCCAAAGACGGCGACATATACACCGGAAGATAACAGTATCATTGGCAATGTGGCCTTCTATGGCGCTACCAGTGGTGAAGCTTATATCAGGGGAAAAGCCGGGGAACGTTTTGCTGTCCGCAACTCAGGAGCAAATGTGGTAGTTGAATCAGTAGGAGACCATGGTTGTGAATACATGACCGGCGGGTTGGTGCTGATACTCGGTGATACAGGAAGAAACTTCGCTGCAGGTATGAGTGGTGGTATCGCTTATATCTATGATGTGAAAGGAAAATTTGCAGATAACTGTAATAAAGAAATGGTTGATCTTGACAGCTGCGACCTGAATGACAAAAATGAATTATTCACGATGCTGCAGAAGCATTTTGAATACACCGGTAGTACAGTGGCTAAATTCATACAGAATGACCTGGATAACCAGTTACAGCATTTTGTGAAAGTATTCCCCAAAGATTACAAAAGAGTATTACTGGAAAAAAGCAAAGGCGTAAAACAAAAAGCCTGACAGAAGAACGCAATCAACTGAAATCAAAAACGACAAACTGAAAAAATGGGTAAGCCAACAGGATTTATTGAGTTCAACAGGGAGATGCCGGGTAAGAAACCAGTGGCAGAGCGTTTACAGCACTTTAATGAGTTTGTAGAAAAATACAGTGACGAGAAATTGAGCCAGCAGTCGGCCCGCTGTATGAATTGTGGTGTTCCTTTCTGTCACAGCGGATGTCCCTTGGGTAACATAATACCTGAATTCAATGATGCGGTATACCGTAAGGATTGGAAAGAAGCGTACGATATACTTTCTTCCACGAATAATTTTCCTGAGTTTACCGGTCGGGTATGCCCTGCCCCCTGTGAATCTGCCTGTGTGTTAGGCATCAACCAGCCGCCTGTTGCGATAGAGGAAATTGAAAAGCATATTATCGAAATAGCTTTTGAAAAAGGGTTTGTAGCAGCAAAGAAGCCGAATCTACGTTCGGGCAAAAAAGTGGCGGTGATTGGTTCGGGTCCGGCGGGTTTAGCCGCTGCAGCTCAATTAAACTATGCGGGACATTCCGTTACAGTTTTTGAAAGGGATGATGCACCGGGTGGTTTATTACGCTATGGCATCCCTGATTTCAAATTAGAAAAATGGGTGATTGACCGAAGGATAAAAGTAATGGAGGAAGAAGGTGTTGTTTTCAAATGCCTGGCGAATGTGGGAGTTAATGTGAGCATCAATGATGTACTGCGTGAATTCAATGCTATCGTGCTGACAGGCGGCAGTACCACACCAAGAAATTTGTTTATTCCCGGTCGTGAATTTAAAGGTGTTCATTTCGCCATGGATTTCTTAAAACAAAATAATAAAAGAGTAGCAGGTAAAGATATATTAGCCAACGCCGCTATTGAAAGTAATATCCTGGATGAAGAAGTAACAGCAACCGGTAAAAATGTAGTGGTTATCGGTGGTGGTGATACCGGTAGTGATTGTGTGGGAACTTCGAATCGACACGGGGCAAAATCCGTTACTCAATTTGAATTATTGCCAAAACCCCCGGCTGAAAGAAATGAATTCATGCCCTGGCCTTCTTTCCCGATGGTATTAAAAACAACTACATCACACGAAGAAGGAGCTGATCGTCATTGGGCAGTTGCTACTAAAGAGTTCATTGGTGATGAAGCAGGAAATCTCAAAGCATTAAAAATTGTAACACTGGAATGGAAGATCGTTGATGGTCGCCCGGCCAGTTTTGTGGAAGTACCCGGAAGTGAAAAAGAGATCCCTTGCGAATTAGCATTACTGGCAATGGGTTTTGTGCATCCGCAGCATGTTGGTTTTATCAACGACCTGGGTATTGGTCTTGATGAAAGAGGTAATGTAAAAGCAACAGAAAAAGATTACCGTACTAATATCTCCAAAGTATTTGCAGCAGGCGATATGCGCCGTGGCCAAAGCCTGGTGGTTTGGGCCATCAGCGAAGGCCGGGAATGTGCCCGTAAAGTCGATGAGTTCCTTAACAATGGTGCTTCAATCCTGGAAACCAAAACATCCTCTCTTCAATTTCAACTGGTCTGATTTTACTTTAGTCAGTTTTAAAACATTATTAGTTTAAATAATATAATATTATTTAAACTAATTTGATGTTTTATTATCATTTTATTCACTTATTACATAAAACTAACACCTGTTAATTAAATAAACTGGTATTTTTATGGAAATAATTCAAATTATTAATTTTTCTAAACTAAAACACCAGCTATGAGTAAAGTAAGAGCAAAACAGATCCTGCCATTTGTGATACTTGTCGCGGTTGCCATTATTGCCATGTTCATTAAGCCGGCTGCCGATTATGTACCCGGCGAAAAAGACCCCCAGTACAATTCATCCGATATTGCCTGGGTACTTGTTTCCACAGCCCTTGTTTTCCTGATGACCCCGGGCCTCGCCTTTTTCTATGGCGGTATGGTTCACCGTAAAAATGTGATCTCAACGATGATCAAAAGCGTTGTTGCCGCTGGTATCGTTGGTGTACTTTGGGTGGTATGCGGGTTTAGTCTTGCTTTTGGTGAATCAATCAAT
>CALRSN020000126.1:0-6586 GCA_943370865.1 Bordetella parapertussis | reverse complement strand
CTTCATTTTGCTGTAATCAGTTCTTTCCTGGCGGCCTTCTTTCAATGGAACATTATCCTGTTGAATTGGCAAAGATGAATGGCTCAGGAACGAGGCGATATTCTTATTCAACTCACTACCCATCAGTTTGAACATGCTGAATGCTTCCGTCTTATAAATAACTAACGGGTCTTTCTGTTCCAGGTAAGCTGTTTGCACACTTTGTTTCAAATCATCCATGGCCCGCAGGTGTTCTTTCCAGGCATCATCAATCACAGCCAGGGTGATATTTTTTTCCATAGCTGCAGCCAGCTCTCTTCCTTCTGTATCGATGGTCTTTTGCAACGGGGTCAGTACATTCATTCCTTTTTTACCATCTGTAATTGGCACTACTACATTCTCAATATGGCTCCCCTGTGTCAGCTTAATGTTTTTGAAAACGGGTAAAGCTTGTTTGGCTATTTCGAGTTTATGCGCTTCATATCCTGAGATGGCTTCATTGTAAAGACGGTCAGTAAGTCGGTTGACATCTGTTTTCAGGAACTCTTCTTCTGTGATATTGATATCAAGCGCCAGGTTCACAATACAAGCCATTTTGAAACCTTCATAATCTTCCTGCGACTTATAACTGGCCACCAAATCTTCTGCAGTTACACTGAACGCATTATCTATATCGAGTGCGAGACGTTCTCCAAACAAGGCGTGGTTACGACGGGAATAAACAGCAGTTCTTTGCTTATTCATTACATCGTCATATTCCAGCAAACGTTTCCTGATACCAAAGTTGTTTTCTTCTACTTTCTTCTGTGCCCGCTGGATACTGTTGCTGATCATGCTGTGCTGAATCACATCTCCTTCTTTATAGCCCAACTTATCCATCAAGCCGGCAATACGTTCACTACCGAACATACGCATCAGGTCATCTTCTAAAGAAACATAGAATTGGGAAGAACCGGGATCACCCTGGCGACCGGCACGGCCTCGCAACTGCCTGTCCACACGACGACTTTCATGTCGTTCTGTACCAATGATCGCCAAACCACCTGCTTCTTTCACACCGGGGCCGAGTTTTATATCCGTACCACGACCGGCCATGTTAGTAGCGATAGTAACGGCACCGGGCAAACCGGCTTCTGCCACTACCTGTGCTTCACGGGCATGTTGTTTTGCGTTCAGTACATTATGCGGAATTTTTTTCTGCTGTAGCATTCTGCCCAGTAATTCACTGATCTCAACTGAGGTGGTACCCACCAGCACAGGGCGGCCTGCATTTCTTAATGCTTCAATATCGTCAATAACCGCTTTGTACTTTTCTCTTTTTGTTTTGTAAACAAGATCCTGCTTATCATCACGGATCATTTTTACATTGGTAGGAATGGTGACTACGTCCAGTTTATAAATACTCCAAAGCTCTGCAGCTTCTGTTTCCGCTGTACCCGTCATACCCGCCAGCTTGTGATACATCCTGAAATAATTCTGGAGTGTAACCGTTGCATATGTTTGAGTAGCGGCTTCGATCTTTACATTCTCTTTGGCTTCCAGTGCCTGGTGCAGGCCATCACTGTAACGACGCCCTTCCATAATACGACCTGTTTGTTCATCCACGATCTTGATAGCACCATCCATGATCACATACTCCACATCTTTGGCAAACAACGTATAAGCTTTCAATAATTGCTGTACGGTATGAATCCGGTCTGCTTTCTGTGCGTAATCATTCAACACCGCTTCTTTTAATTGCAGTTTCTCTTCAGCCGGTCCTTCCTGCTTTTCTATTTCGGCCAGTTTTACTCCAATATCTGGTAATATGAAAAAATCGGGGTCTTCTCCTGATTTTGTGATCATATTCAATCCTTTCTCTGTCAGTTCTACGGAGTTGTTTTTTTCATCAATATGGAAAAGCAACTCTTCATCAACAATATGCATATTCCGTTGCTGGTCCTGCAGGTAATAATTTTCTGCTTTCTGCATTTTTACTTTGATACCGGGCTCACTCAGGAATTTGATAGTAGGGCCATACTTGGGTAAACCACGGAATGCCCTGAATAAATGCAGGCCACCGGTTTTCGGATCATCTTCACCTTTTTCAAATGCTTTCTTGGCTTCATTGAGGCAATGACGCACAATTTTTTCCTGTTCCTGCACCAGCACTTGTATTCTTGGTTTGTGTACATGGAATTGCTGGTCGTCGCCTTTGGCAACCGGGCCGGAGATGATCAGGGGTGTTCTTGCATCATCGATCAATACGGAGTCCACTTCATCCACCATGGCGAAATGGTGTTTACGTTGTACCATTTCTTCCGGTGAGTGAACCATGTTATCTCTCAGGTAATCAAAACCGAATTCGTTATTAGTGCCGTAAGTAATATCGGCGAGGTAGGCATTCCTTCTTTCTTCACTATTAGGTTGGTATTTATCAATACAATCAACGGTGATACCTAACCATTCAAATACAGGCCCGTTCCATTCCTGGTCACGACGGGCCAGGTAATCATTCACTGTTACCACATGCACTCCTTCACCAGCAAGTGCATTCAGGTAAGAAGGGAGGGTTGATACCAGTGTTTTACCCTCACCGGTAGCCATTTCTGAAATTTTCCCGGAATGTAATACAGCACCACCGATCAGCTGCACATCGTAATGCACCATGTTCCAGGTAACAGTGCCGCCGGCAGCTGTCCAGGTATTTTTAAATATGGATTTCTCGCCGTCAATAGTGATGTAATCCTTTTTTACACTCAGGTCACGGTCCATTTGCGTGGCAGTGGATATCATTTCCGTATTCTCTTTGAAACGGCGGGCCGTTTCTTTAACTACCGCAAAAGCCTCCGGCATGATCTCGTTCAGCGCTTCTTCAATTTTTTTATCACGGTCTTTCTTCAGCTTATCCACTTCCTGGTAAATAGTATCCTTACCGGTAAGGTCATTAAAAGGCAGGTCATCGGCCTCTTTATTCTTATTGGCAATAATGGTATCTATTTCTTCCAGGTGTTTTTTGATACGCTGGCGGAATTCCTGTGTTTTATTACGCAGTTCATCATTGGTTAATGAAGCATAGCTGGTAAAAAACTGGTTCACTTTCTCAACAACAGGGGCAATCTTTTTTACATCTTTCTCCGACTTACTGCCTCCGATTAATTTCTGGATAAAACCTAACATAATACGTGGTATTGGGTATGTCCGCTTTGCGGATTTTAATGGAATTTTAGTTTGTCAAAAAAGGTGCTACAAATAATTGTAAGCCAATTTGACAGGGAAGCAAAGATAATGTTTCGCCGGGAGTCAGGAATACATGAAATCGGCCTTACTACCGGCCTAATCCGGAGTTTTGTCTTTTGTTAACTTACCTTTCGGTTCCTGCGGGTATTAATAAAAAAGTAACTACATGAATAAAGTATTTCCAGCCGTTATCGTGTTCCTATCAACCGTAATTATCACTTCCTGTACCAGTAATGAAATTGGAAGCAGTAAAGATGTGAACCCGGAAACGATCTGGTTTGATTACAGGATCTGGGGCCAGGAAGGGACGGATGAGGTAACGGTAAAACTGCAATATCGTTTTGCCGGGGAAACTGGCACAACACTAGTGTTAACTGAGCCCAGCAAAGTGGAATTGGATGGCCGGGTAGTCCCTGTTGACAGCTCCAAATATGCCGGGGCTTATTACGAAGTGCAGGAACCGGTGGACTCTTTTAAAGGAAAGCATACTATTGTTTTTACTGATGTCAATAAAAAGCAATACAAAGAAGAGTTTCACTTTCACCCTATCGCCCTGCGGACAAGCATACCGGCATCGATTACAAGGGCTGACCTTGTATTTGAACTGGATGGACTCGAGCCGGTCGATTATGTAAGAATACTCCTGTCTGACACCTCCTCTAAAAGTGATGGGATCAACCGGGTGGATACAGTGAAAAATGGTCGGCTCTTTATTTCTAAAAACCAGCTTGGTAGCCTTGTAAACGGCCCTATTAGCCTGGAGTTGATAAAAGAGCATGAAAAAGCTGTCAAAAATGGCACAGCTGAGGGGGGTAAAATTGCTGTTTCCTATGGTTTGCAACGGGAATTCAGCCTGAAGGATTAGTCCGAAAAGCGGAACAAGGCCACTTACCTGGGAACACCGGTTCCTTACTCACCAATTTTCAACAGGGATATGGAATTTCAGCACCCAGCCCATACCTTTGCGGCCTGAAAAGCAGACCCGTATCTGCAACCCAAATCGCAAATCTGAAACAGTATGGCAGGTCAATTAAAAGAGGTTCGTAACCGCATCAAATCCGTTCAAAGTACCCAGCAGATCACCAAAGCAATGAAGATGGTGAGTGCTGCGAAACTGCGCCGTGCACAGGATGCTATCATCCAGATGCGTCCCTATGCAAAAAAACTGCAGGAAATGCTGAGCAATATTGTCAGCAACAGCGAGGGGGAAACCGGTATGGCATTAGCGGCAGAAAGACCGGTAGAAAAAGTATTGCTGATCGTTATTACCAGTGACCGTGGTTTGGCTGGTGCTTTCAATACCAATCTTATTAAACTGGCCAAAGCAACGATTGCCGAGAGATATGCGGAGCAGCACAAAAAGGGCAATGTGACCATCTGGAACATCGGTAAAAAGGGATATGAGCATTTTAGCAAGAATGGATACAAAACAGATGCTTCCTATAAAGATATTTTCCTGAGCCTGACTTTTGCTAACGTACAGCTGGCGTCCCAGGCAGCTATGAAAGCTTTTGAAGAAAAGCAGTTTGATGTTATAGAGATCGTTTACAGCCAGTTTAAAAATGCTGCCACCCAGCGCTTTGAAGTGGAAAGGTTCCTGCCCATCCCTAAAGTGGAGAAAAAGGCCGGTGCTGTGAAGGCTGATTTCATTTTCGATCCCAACCGGGAGCAATTGGTAGCCGAATTAATGCCCAAAATCCTCAACACCCAATTATATAAAGCAGTACTGGATTCCAATGCTTCTGAGCATGGTGCCCGTATGACTGCCATGGATAAGGCCAGCGAAAATGCCAATGAAATGCTCCGCAGCCTTAAAATTTCTTACAACAGGGCCCGCCAGGCTGCCATCACTACCGAACTGACGGAGATCGTAAGTGGTGCGGCTGCTTTGCAGGGATAATAAAATGTGCATATTTATTGCTGTACAGAAGAGCGGATTTTAGTTATTTGCATACTTTGACAATCCGTAAACCTGAATAGTAAACTTACCAACAGACATGGAAATAACTAACCTGATACCACATATTGAGGCATTGATCTTTGCCAGCGATAAACCCCTGACCTCACTGGAGTTGACCGAACTGGTGAATAATGCTTTTGGCTTCATGGAAGACAAAATAACACTTGACCAGGTGGAAGCGGCTATTGAAGGCATTACCGAAAAATATGGCTCTGAATTCTATCCTTTTGAGATGCGGCAGAGCGGTGGAGGCTGGCAATTCCTGACCAAAAAGGATTACCACAAAACCATTGCCCAATTAAATGGCGATAAATTCCTGAAACGTTTATCCGCAGCAGCATTGGAAACATTGGCCATTATTGCTTACAAGCAACCGGTGACCAAGGGAGAGATCGAAGCCATCCGGGGGGTGAGTTCAGATTACGCCGTGCAAAAATTATTGGAAAAAGAACTGATCATCATTACCGGCCGGAATGAAAAATTGCCCGGACATCCGCTGGTCTATTGCACATCTAAAAATTTCATGGATTATTTTGGTATCAACTCAGCCGATGATCTGCCAAAGATCAAAGAAGTACTGGCAGAGCAATTAGTGGAACCAACCGTGATGAAAGATGTGATAGTAATGGATGAAGAAAAAACAACAGAAGAGCAGATCAATGATGAGATAGAAGGGGTGGAAGGTGAACCATTGGCAGTAACGGAAGAAGGAGAACTGATCGAAAATAAGGATAGCAATGAAAGTGAAGAGAGCTGATTAATTTATTATAGTTAATGTAATTGAAGTGGCTCAGTATCTGAGCCACTTCTTTTTTTATCTTCGTCAATATGGGACAACAATTATCAAACGAACAACTGGTAGCATCGGCAAAGGAATTTGGTACGCCGCTATATATATATCATGCCGAAAAGATAAAAGAGCAGTATGAAAAGCTGGCTGCTGCATTTTCTATACTGGATACCCGTTTTTTTTATGCATCCAAGGCGTTGACCAATATTAATATCCTTCGTTACATTAAATCTATCGGTTGTAATATTGATTGCAGCTCTATCAATGAAGTGAAACTGGCTTTGCATGCTGGCTTCATACCCGGGAACATCTTATATACTTCCAATGGTATTACCTTTGATGAAATAGAAGAGGCGGTAGCCGCTGGTGTTCATATTAACATAGATAGTTTATCTAACCTGGAGAAATTTGGAAAAAAATACGGGCATACCTACCCGGTCGGTATCAGGATACGTCCCAACATCATGGCGGGCGGTAACCTGAAAATTTCTACCGGGCACGAAGGGAGCAAATTTGGGATTCCTGTCAGCCAGTTGAATAAGATAGAGGAATTGGTAAAGAAGCACAATCTTTTTATCAAAACCCTTCACATACATACAGGAAGCGATATTAAAGATGCGGATGTTTTTGTAAAAGGA
>CALRSN020000125.1:0-6621 GCA_943370865.1 Bordetella parapertussis | reverse complement strand
CATTATCATATTGCGTTTCAGCTGCTGCATAGGTCAGTGAATCTTCTGCACTCACACTGATAGGGCGACCTGCCTGTCGCATAAAGTCGGCATATTCGCCGGGCTTACCATCTTCCACATAAATCGCTTTCACATTTTCCAGTGCATCTTCCGCTTCGGGTGAATTAGGGTATTGACTGATCAATGTTTTGTATTGCTTCAGTGCTTCTGTATTATTATTGAGATTATAGTGTGCATTACCCAATTTCTGATACGCCTGTGGTTTCAGGCTGGCATTACCATCCCCTTTCAATACATTATTCAGGAACGGTATTGATTCACGAAAGCGTTCATCAGCGATATAAGTATTCGCTATTTCCATATTGGCATCTGTCACCAACGAAGAGGTGGGGA
This sequence comes from Bordetella parapertussis, assembly GCA_943370865.1. Taxonomy (GTDB): domain Bacteria; phylum Bacteroidota; class Bacteroidia; order Chitinophagales; family Chitinophagaceae; genus CADEDV01. Next base: position 6,228 of record CALRSN020000125.1, on the reverse strand, counting down.
ATTTCCGGTTCATGGTGTTCAGCAAATTGATCTTATCCGTTGAACTCTTAATACCGGCAATCATGGAATTCTGGAAAGTAGCATAGTCCTCCGCCGGCCAGGAAAGTTTGATCACATTATCATACATCGCTTTGGCCCTGCTGTAATCCTTTTGCATAAAATAGCAATCTGCCGTACGGATATAAGCGTCTTGTGTCAGTTCATTGGAGTTGAGTGCAGGATTTTTTCCTAAAGGTTCAAAGAAAGTTTGCGCCGCAGCATAATTTTCTTTGCGCAGGTAACAATAACCCAGGTTATACCGTGCATTATTAGCATTGGCTTCGCCTCCTGCGGGAGAGCCTGCACTTACATAAGCATTGTAATATTTAATCGCATTATCAAGCTTATTATTCCGGTAAGCCAGTTCTCCTTTCCAGAAATTCAGGAAGGGCAACACGGAACCATTGTAGGGGTCTTTGAGGGCCTTATCCAAGAGTGCATCCGCATCCGCCAGCCGGCCATCATTCACATATTCGGTAGCCCTGCCGTATAATATCCTTGGATATAACCGTTTTGCATTTTCTGATGGCTTATCTAAACTTTCTAATAAGGACAAAGCATCTTTATAATTATTCGTATTCGCCAATACGGCCACCAGTAATTCCTTTGCTTCCGCATTATAGGTTGAGTTAGGATAATCGTTCAGGAAAGAACTCAGGCTGTTCAGTGCCTCATCCTGGTAACCCAGCTCGTAAGACAGCTTTGCATACTGGTATTTAGAAATTTCTTTTTGTGTCGGGTTGCTGCTGTTGGAGGCACAAAACAGGAAAGCATTTCTTGCGTTGGTCTTCTGATTTGTTTTCAGGTAAGCGTCACCAAGCAGGTACATAGAGTGCTGGCTGAGCGAATCATCTTTACCACTTAATTGTTTGAAACCATCAATGGCTTTATTCAATTGATTCGCCTGGTAATAACAGTAGGATAATTCATACAGGTCTTCCCGGCGGACCTTCTGCGAACGGGTCACATAATCTTCCAGGTAAGGCAATGCCATCGCATATTCTTTTCTTTCAAAATGTGCATGACCGATGAGTTGTTTCAATTCGAGGTCATAATACTGGGTATTGGCACCACTCTTCAGTTTATTCTGTACATAAGCGATCGCTTCTTCTTTTTTACCCTGTATGTAGTATATCTGTGCTATGTAGTAAGGAACAACTGTTGCATAGTCCTTTTCATTCTCCACGATCCTGAAACTGGACAAAGCATCACTGTATTGTTTATCCCTGAAAGCAAGAAATCCATAATAGTAATTTGCATCGAGGTAATTCGGATCGTCTTTCATCGTCCGGATGGTATTGAACAAGGGCTTGGCCTGGTTGAAGCGCTGCAGGGTGAAATACGCATAGCCCTGGTGGAATTTCATATCAGCGATCTCTTTATTGCTGAGGTTCTCAATATTCGTTGCCTCGTATTGCTGAGCTGCATTCGCAAATTCCTGCTTCCGGTAGTAATATTCACCCAAATGAAAGCTCATCATCTGGATACGGGAAGTGTTTTTATCCAGGTCGATAAAGGCTTTTGCCTGTTCTTCTGCCCTTCCTTCATTTTGTTTTAATGCCAGAACAGTTGTGTAATAATTGATCTCCTGCACGGTCACCGCAGTATTGATGATATCCGTTTCCCTGATCGATTGCTGTAATTCCTTGAATAAAGGATATGCGAGGCTGTACTGTTCTTTTTGATAATATTCTTTCGCTTCTTTGAAAGTGGCCTGCGGGTCAGTATAAAAACGGGTTGACTGTGAAAATGCAGTAACACTGGTTACTACAGCGATGGCGAGTACTAGTTGTTGCTTCATGAAGTTTGTCCTTTAGCCGGTGGTCCAGGTAACGTTAAGTGAATTCCTAACGTTGCAAGTTTCAAATTATTTCAGGTCAGACCAAACATCATTCCAAACAGGTGTGGATAAGTGCCTGTTTGAAAATGTTTTAACATTTCGTTCGGCTCAATCATGCGGATAGTTACAAAATTCTGCCCGCTGGTTTTTCCTTAATATTGCACTTTATTATACCCTAAACTATCAATACCGATGAAAAAGATATTTAGCACCAAGTATACCGACAACGGAGTTTCTTTTGCTTTACTGTTATTACGCCTTGCTCTTGGTGGGTTGATGATCCCTCACGGGGTTCAGAAACTCATGAAATTCGGGCAATGGTCCGCTACTTTTTCTGATCCCTTTCATATCGGTCATTCCACTTCGTTGGTATTGGTGATCTTTGCCGAATTATTCTGCGCCGCATTTATTGTACTGGGATTAATGACAAGACTGGCCAGTATTCCCCTTATCGTTGCCATGTCTGTAGCCCTTTTTCATGCACATAAGGGACAAATTTTTGGTGATGGAGAACATGCAGCTCTTTACCTGGCAGGTTTCGTGGCTTTATTGTTCACCGGCCCCGGCAAAATGAGTATGGACCGCCTGATCGGTAAATAACCGTCGCTACCTGGAAGGGAGTCAGCTATTTTTCAGTCATATCAATATCTTTACTGAATATGTTTGTAAGTGAAACAAAGATCAGGGTTCGCTATGCGGAGACCGACCAGATGGGTGTGGTGTACCACAGCAATTATTTCCCCTATTTTGAATCCGCCAGGGCTGAATCCATCCGGCAATTAGGGTTTACCTATGCCGATATGGAAAAAATGGGAGTGATCATGCCGGTGGTAGATGTGCATTGCCGCTACCTGCGGCCTGCTTTGTATGATGATCTGCTGACGATAAAAACCATGCTGAAAGAGTTACCGGTTCATCATAAGATCGAATTCCACCACGAAGTATTCAATGAAAAAGAGGAATTGCTGGCGGTAGGCAAAATCATACTTTATTTTATGGAGGCGAAGACCATGAAAAAAACTGTAATGCCGCAAAACCTGGTGGACCAATTACAACCCTATTTTAGCTAATTTTAATTCATGGAGCCAGTACAGGAACCTTCTTATGAATCTCAACCGGGCGGAGCTGTTTCCCCGGAAGAAACGGCAATCGCCTATCCTCCCAAATTTCAAAAATTGGAAGCCCGGGCTAATGTGTGGGTGAAATCGATTGGCAGCCTGGCTTTATATCTTATTCTTGGCTATTACATTTTTCACAGCTTCACCATGTTGCTGATCATTACATCCATCGTAGTGATCCATGAACTCGGGCATTTTTTTGCTATGAAGCTGTTCCGGTATAAAGACCTGGGCATCTTCTTCATTCCTCTACTGGGGGCCTATGTATCCGGAACCAAAAGAGAAGTATCACAACGGGAGTCTACTATCATCTTATTGGCCGGTCCTTTACCCGGAATAATTTTAGGCACTGTTCTCTATTTGCTTTGGAAAAGCGATGAATCATTAATGCTGGCAGGGATTTCATATGAGGATGTAGCCGAATTGTTTATCTTATTAAATCTACTCAACCTTTTACCCATTTACCCGCTGGATGGTGGACAGTTGCTAAATCGTGTATTCCTGGACGAAGAAAGCTGGGTCAGTAAGATATTCGTTGTGCTTTCTGCAGGACTGATGATCTGGGTGGCCTGGAGTTTATACCAGTCCTCCGGTCAACCTTTTTATTTTATCCTGTTTCTTTTCCCGCTGATGATACTGACCCGTTTGCAAACGGATAAAAAATTCACGGCGATTGAAAAAAAGATCGAAGAAGCCGGCATCAATGCCGATGTGGCGTATGAAGACCTGAAAGATGAGGATTATTGGAGGATCAGGAATATCCTGATCGAAGGACATTCCGCTTTTAAAGATATTGCTCCTGCCCCGCCTTATGAGTACAGCCCGAAGGAAGAAAAAGTGATGACCACGATACAAAGTTTATTGCACCAGCACCTGATACAGGATGTATCGCTGGTTGGTAAACTATTCATCCTGCTGATTTGTCTCACCGCTTTTGCCTCTCCCTGGCTGCTGAAGATGGACATGAGTTTCTTTAACCGCTTTGGCCTCTGATCTTTTCCAAAAGAAATATTCTTTTATACTCGGTGATGGTCAGCTCTCCAGTTTTGTATGGCTTGTTTGATCTGTTTCTGCGATAATTTTTCTTCCACCGCCCGTTTGGCTAAAGCCGGCATTTCTTCATCGCTTGCAAAACGTAATGCAATGATCTGACCCAGGCGAAGATTTTTATCATGTGGCTTACCGGTGAGTATATAATGACGGAAATTCTCTTCGGCACGAATGGCCCTATCCTGTGCCCTTAATGCAAATAGCCGGGCATAAAAGAACAGGCAGATCAAAACAATAAAAATAACGACTATCAGGGCGGCTGAATAATGTGTGGCAGCATCTGCATGAAAAAGATTGACGATGCTTCCGACAAGACCTGCAAGGATCAGTAAAAAAGAAACTCCATGGTAACCCGGTACAATGCGGGTATGATTTTTAAAATTCTGTTCGCTCATAAATTAGTTTTGTTTATGATTCTGAGTATGTGGTTAAATAACTAAAATAGAGCTTTTCTTCCCCATCCCCTATTTTCTATTCTCCATTTTCGGCTTATTTCAGCAGATCCAGCACTTTGTACATCTTGCTGACCAATTGTGAAGCCCGGCCGCTGTAATTATTAACCAGGAATGAAAAGACATATTCTTTGCCGTCTTTGGCGGTATGGTAACCGCAGAAACCCTTTACATCACTGATGGTGCCGCTTTTCATTTTCATGCCGTTGTATTCGGGCAGGGCATCATAGAAAGAAGGAAACCAGTCTTTGGTCTTTGCATATTTTAATATCTGCACCTGTGCATGCGTGGTCACCCGGTTAAGTGGTGAAAGGCCCGAACCATCATAGATATTCAGTTCTTCTTCATCCAGGCCCTTTTCTTGCCAGAATTTTTTAACGATGGCCACACCGGTGTCGGTGGAACCAAATCCTGTTTTCTCCCAGGCAAATGTTTTTACCAATGCTTCCCCATAGAGGTTGATACTTTTTTTATTGAACCAGTAGATGATAGAGTCAAGGGAGGGGGAAATAAAAAAATTAAAGGGAGTATTTTTATACATCAACTCCTTTCGGTTCACCAAGAAATTCAATCCTGTAATAAACTCTCCTGATATACCAATCCCTGATTTACTCAATTCCTTTTCAATATCTTTTAGCAACTGACCGGCCGGATAAGGGAAGGAACCGGAAATTTTAAAATTTCTTTCTCCGAATGGAATGGTGCCTCTTAAAAAACCATTTACTGTATAAGGTGCTATATAGATATAAGCATTATCCCCGCTACCCCTTTCTCCTGTTTTAATTTCATTAACTAAACTATAAACATCTAGTTCAGGAACCGTTTTAACTATAGAGACCGGATCACCAACTTTTTTTCCGGGCTCTAAGTATAAATCATACTGATTCTCATTCCATGACATCCCATTAATACCCGCCCCATAATAGTTTCCTATATCCTGCCAGATCCAGCCAGATGGGATAGACTGGGTGTCAAAAGCCCTGTCATCAATTATAAAATCACCATCAATAAATTTAATGCTCTTCTCACTTATCATCTTTGAAATTGCAGCAAGTATGATTTCCATTCTGGTTACAGCATATCTCCAAGACCCAAAAGTTGGATCTCCCGAACTCTTAATAATGAAATTTCCTTTTAAAGTATCATTTTTAATTTGGCCGTCTGTATACAAAAAAGTCTTGTACCCATACCCACTACCCAGCAACTCAAAAGCCGTCACACTCGTAATAATTTTTTGGGTGGAAGCCGGGGCTAAGCCCACCTGTGCATTTTTATCAAACACTACGTCGCCTGTCTTTGCATCGATCACATACAACGAACTGATAGCATGGCGCAACTGGCTGTCGCTTTCAAATTGCTGGAAGGCTTTCTGGAGTTTTTGAGAAAGAGTTTGTGCAAAAGAACTGCCAGCCAGTATCCCACAACCCGCAACAAGTAAGAAAACTTTTTTCATAGTTCAGTGGTTATAACTTTGCCGTCAAATTACTTCATTTAGCTTTAATCATATCTTAAATGAGCTACAATTCACTGAATGCTTCTATCATTACCATTGGTGATGAACTGCTGATCGGGCAGACCATTGATACCAACAGTGCTTTTATTGCCCAGGAGTTTAATAAGATCGGCATCTGGGTACGAAGAAGAGTGGCCGTGGGTGATGTGAAAGAAGATATCCGCCAGGCGCTGGATGAAGAAAGAAAACAATCACAGATCATCATCATCACCGGCG
>CALRSN020000124.1:0-6751 GCA_943370865.1 Bordetella parapertussis | reverse complement strand
TATCCGTTCCTGACGGGGAATGGAAATTATCTGTAACCCCGGTAAAGAAATACGGGGCATTTAATGCAATCCTTCCTGTAGCCTTATTGTCGCTCCTGCTTTCATTACTGGGTGGTTATTTCACAGCCTACGTAATAAGAAAACCGGCTGAATTGCAAAAACTGGTATTGGAAAGAACAGCCGAACTGGATCAAAGTGAAAAAAGAAATAAAGCTATAATTAATGCATTGCCCGATCTGGTATTAATAATTGATAAAGAAAACAGGTTCTCGGATTTCAGCAAGCCGAAAGAAATGCAGACATATATACCTCCGGAATTATTTATCGGGAAAAAGGTCAATGAAGTACTGCCTGCGGATCTTGCTGAAAAAACGATTATCAATAAACTGAAAGCCATAACTACCGGGGACGTGGCGACCTACAGCTACCAGCTAAAAGTTGGAAATGAAGACCGTGATTATGAGGCACGGTATGTTACACATGGGAAAGAGGATGTCTTAGTGCTGATCAGGGATATTACAGAAATGAAAAGAGCGGAACTGATGCTGAAAGAAAGCGAGGAAAAATACAGAACATTAGTCGAACAGGCATCAGACGGCATTTTTATTGCTGATTTTAAAGGTCGGTTTATTGTTGTAAATCCAGCCGGTTATAAACTTTCTCAATACTCAGAGGAAGAATTGAGAACTCACACCATCTATGATTTTGTTTTTTCCGAAGACCTGAAAGAAATGCCTTTCCAGATGGATGAGCTGGCCGCCGGGAAGACAGCTACTTCTGAGCGAAGGATGCGCAGGAAAGACGGATCCGTTATTGATGTGGAGATCACCGCCAGGATCATCGCCCAGGATCGTTTCCTGGCTTTTATCCGGGATATTACAGAAAGAAAAAAAGTACAACAGGAGTTACTGAAATCGAGGGAAGAACTGAGGCAGTTGTCCAACCACCTGGAAAATATCAGGGAAGAAGAAAGAATGCATATTGCCCGTGAAATTCATGATGAGCTGGGACAGCACCTGACCGTTATCAAAATGGATATTTCCCGCCTGGGTAAAAAGATCGCTGGCAATGAAGTATTAGAAAAGGAAGTGCAGGAGATACTGGAAATGATCAATACGATCGTAGCTACTGTTAGAAAAATATCATCAGAATTGCGACCGAGCATGCTGGATGATTTGGGCCTGGTGGCGGCACTGGAATGGTACAGCCGGGATTTTGTCAAAAGGACCGGTATCAAAACCAGCTTCAATACCAGTGTAGGAGAGATGGAGCTGCCGGATAAAACTAAAACAGGTTTTTTCAGGATTTTCCAGGAATCGCTGACCAATGTAGCAAGACATTCAGAGGCTACCGAAGTAAATACTTCGCTTTATAGTAAGGATAATAAATTGTTTATGGTGATCCATGATAATGGAAAAGGGTTTGACGCTGCTGAAACTATTGGTAAAAGAACCCTGGGTTTATTGGGGATGAAAGAGAGAGCTTTGATGATGGGAGGCCGGTTTGTCGTTAGCAGCACCCCTGGCAGCGGTACGGAAATAGAAGTGGTTGTATCCCTGGAAAATATCCTGTAATGCGTTCTCGCATCAATAGTTCCCGCCTACTGTTTTTTTATAATTTCGTGAACACTGGTGCAGGAAAGCTGTTATTAAATATCACCTGAATTGTATAACTATGGGAGTCTGGAGCCAAATCGCTGAATATCTCTACCTGAAAAAGAAAGATCCGAATCGTCCAACAAGTAAATGGACTGGTTATATGCACGGTATTAACCGTTTCAGTCTTTTGCTATTTATTCTTTGCCTGATTATACTGGCTATAAAATTACTGCGCTAAAAAATCAACAATAGAGCGGGCCGCTTTGGAAGAAGCATTACCGCCTTTACTTAACAACTCTCTTAAATTACTGTAATCTTTTTGCAGTTCACTGATCCTTGTTTCACTGGTCAGCAATTGTTGCAATTCTCTTTCCAGGTTGCCTGTCGTAAGGTCATCTTGTATCAATTCCTTTACTACCAGTTTGTCCATGATAAGGTTGACAAGAGAGATGAATTTCACTTTTACCAACCGTTTGCCGATCTGGTAAGACAGGTAAGAACCTTTATAACAAACCACTTCCGGTACCGCAAACAATGCTGTTTCTAATGTAGCTGTCCCGGAAGTTACAAGCGCCGCTTTTGATTGTTGTAACAGGTCGTATGTCTGGTTAGAGACATACGACACATTGGAATAAGGTTTCAGCAGATCATCATAAAATTGTTCTTCTACTCCCGGCGCCTTGGCCACGATAAACTGGTAACCGGGGAATGACCGGCTTACTTCCAGCATAATGGGAAGCTTCTTGAGTATTTCTTGTTTGCGACTACCGGGTAATAAAGCCACAATCGGTTTATCGGAAAGTGGACCGCTTTTGCTATTTGTTTTATGTCTTTCTATTACTTCCACCAGCGGATGCCCCACATATTCCACTTCCCAGTTCCATTTGTTTTTATAATATGCCTTTTCAAATGGCAGGATGACCAGCATTTTATCAATGGCCTGTTTCATCATCTTCACCCGGTTCTCTTTCCAGGCCCATACCTGCGGTGAAATATAATAGATCACTTTTATGCCCTGTTCCTTTGCCCATCTGGCTATACGAAGATTGAAGCCGGGATAATCGATCAGGATAAGTGTATCCGGCCTGTGTTGGAGAATATCTTCTTTGCAGAAAGCGAGATTTTTAAAAATGGTCCGAAGGTTCATTAATACTTCTGTGAAACCCATAAACGCAAGGTCACGGTAATGTTTCACAAGTTCAGCACCCGCCTGCTGCATTTTATCACCTCCCCAGCATCGTATAGTAGCTGAAGGGTCCAGTTTCTTTAACTCTGTAATAAGATTACTGCCATGCAGATCACCCGATGCTTCGCCAGCGATGATATAATATTTCATACCAAGTGCAAAATACTAATTCAAAATCTTCAGCAGCAAAATACCTATACCATATATCAGTGTAATGATAAAAATACCCTTGGCTGTATTATCCCTTCCGGTATTTACATAAAGGGTAAAAAGCACCACATTGGCAAGCAGGGAAAGCGAACCTATTGAAGTAATTAAGCGGTTGGTATTAAAAAAAAGATCAAGGAATTCCCCAAACCCAAACCCTGAATACTGGATAAAATAAATTACCACTAATCCAAGCAGGGGGCCCACCAATCCGAGTACCAGTCCGAGTTTAAGATTATCTTTTTTGAAGATCATGGTCGCCATTGTTTTTCAAGTTGGGTCTTAAGAACGTAATTAGTCAGGTCAAATTGTACGGGAACCACACTAACATAGTTATGTGCCAATGCCCATACGTCAGTATCCTTGCCTTTATCAAAATTCACAAATTCCCCGGTTAGCCAGTAATACTGTCTGCCGTGCGGGTCGGTTCGTTCAATAAAATCTTCTTCATATTTGGCATTGGCCTGCCGGCTGATCATAATGCCTTTAAGTAATTCGACAGGTACGGAAGGTATATTCACATTGAGAACGGTGTTTTTGCCCAATTTGGTCGACAGCATTTTTTCCACCACCATTCTTGCATATTTGCGGGCTCCTGTGAAATCAGCTTCAATATTATAATCAAGTAAAGAGAAACCAGCTGAAGGAATACTTTCAATAGCGGCTTCCACAGCAGCAGACATAGTACCGGAATAGATAACATTAATACTATGATTGGCACCGTGGTTAATTCCGCTGAGGCAGAGATCAGGTTTGCGGTGTAATACCTTATCAACAGCCAGCTTTACGCAGTCCACAGGAGTGCCGGTACAGGCATAAGCTTCAATATCACCAAACATATGTACCTTATGTAAACGAAGCGGCTGACCAATCGTAATGGCATGACCCATGCCTGATTGTGGTTTATCAGGAGCCACCACCACGATCTTTCCAAGATCTTTTACTGCTTCCACCAGGTTCATGATCCCCGGTGCCGTAACACCGTCATCATTAGTGATCAGGATAACAGGCTTGTCTTTACGTTTTGCAACATTATTTTTTTTCGGAACAGGTTTCTTTTTTGTCATACGAAGGCAAAAGTGTTTGTTTTTTCCGGCTTAACCAAAATCAACCCGTTACTAAATTCTTTTTGTAATTCTAAATTAATTAGTATTTTGCAGCTAACTAAATTAGTTTAGTATGGCAATTTCCAATCAAAATCTGAAGTATCTCCGCAAGCTCCGTGGCTGGACACAGGAAGAATTTGCACAAAAACTAAGGATCAAAAGATCTCTGTTAGGTGCTTATGAAGAAGAAAGGGCAGAGCCCCGGATAGATGTATTAGAAGTGGTCTGTGATATTTTCAAATTAACCCTTGATGAGATTCTCCGGAAGGATCTGAGTGATAATAAAACAAGCTACCTGGCAAAACGCAGAGCTATGAAGCTGGCCGCCGGTCGACCGGATATTCCTTTTGTGCCGATGAAAGCTGCCGCCGGTTACCTGGCCGGGTATGCAGATCCGGAGTTCATTGATGAACTGAATACGTTCACTCTGCCCATGCTTTCAGGAGGCAACTACCGGGCATTTGAGATCATCGGTGATTCGATGCTGCCTACGCCCAGTGGTTCTGTAATCGTGGGGGAGAAAGTGGAAAAAGTGGATGATATTAAGAATGATACTCCCTGTGTTGTGGTTTCCCGCCACGAAGGGATTGTTTATAAAAGAGTACAAAAAGATGGAAGAACCCGGAATAAGCTGACTCTTGTTAGCGATAACCCCATTTATCATCCTTATACAGTTAATACAGAAGATGTGCTGGAAATGTGGCAGGCTCAGGTGGTCATTGCGAAAGCCAATACCCAGCACCGTTGGGATATGGGGCAGCTAGCCAACGTGGTTTCCGATCTGCAGGAGCAGGTAAGTTCCCTTAAAAAGCGTATGAATTAGAGCCAGTTAGCGAAAAATTGCTTCGTAAATATATTTCCTGCGGCAGCCTTCGGCTCATGGAAACTGTCTGTTATATTTGTCCCCTTGAACTATGACATGCTGCTGAGAAGATTTACTATTGTCCCGCTCCTGCTGATTACCGTGTCCCTCTTTTCACAAGGAAAGATACTGGATGCTGTTAAGATCAGTCAGGCCCCCAAAATTGACGGGAGCCTGGATGATGCAGCATGGACTAATGTGCCTCCCGCCGAGGGATTTATACAAAATTTTCCTGCAGTTGGGCAACCTGCGACTCAACGAACTTCCGTTAAGATCGCTTATGATAATAATGCCATTTTTATCGGTGCTTACCTCTATGATGATCCTTCACAAATAAGAAAACAATTAACAGCAAGAGATGATGAGCAGCAAACCGATGTGGATTACTTCTCTGTTTTTTTTGATACTTATAATGATCAGCAAAACGGTTTCCAGTTCCTGGTCACATCTGCTAACGTGCAGACGGATGCCCGTTTAGGACCCAACCTTGGGGGTGGTTTTGGAGATTATGGTGACAAAACATGGGACGCAGTGTGGGAAAGCAAAACTTCTATGAAAGCGGATGGTTGGGTGGTGGAAATGAAAATTCCCTATATCTCTTTACGGTTTGCCAAAAAAGAAGTGCAGGATTGGGGGATACAAATACTGCGGTTCATGCGCCGTAATAACGAAAGCGATTTCTGGAGCCCGGTGGATCCGAACGTCAATGGTTTCGTTAACCAGTTTGGTACCTATCGAAAGCTGGAGAACATTTTACCTCCTTTACGGCTAAGTTTTTCGCCCTATGTATCCGGTGGCTACAGGAGTTCGCCGCAACCGGATGGTACTTATTTAAAAGACTGGTTAGGCAGTGGCGGTATGGATGTAAAGTATGGTATCAATGAAAGTTTTACATTGGATGCCACACTGATCCCTGATTTCGGCCAGGTGATATCAGATAATGTAGTTAATAACCTCACGCCTTATGAAGTGAGGTTTACAGAGAACCGTCCCTTTTTTACGGAGGGAACGGAGATCTTCAATAAAGCCGGGTTGTTCTATTCCCGCCGGGTAGGGGCAATGCCTTCCAGGTATAACAGTGTCAGGAATTTTGTGGCTGCTAATAGTGATTGGCATATCGTTAAGAATCCTTCGGTGACACGCTTATATAATGCAACAAAATTCTCGGGCCGTACAGAAAATAAATTAGGCATCGGTATTTTCAATGCGGTGACTGCCGCTGCCCAGGCAAAAATCAGAAATACAGTCAGTGGCAAAGATTCGGTAATTGAGACAGAACCGTTAGCCAATTATAATATCATTGTTCTGGACCAGGCTTTAAAAGGGAGATCATATCTCACCCTTACTAATACTAATGTAATACGAAGCGGAGCAGCAAGAGATGCCAATGTTACAGCGGTGGATTTCAGCTTCTATGATAAAAAGAACATGTTTAATGTAAGGGGAACAGGCCGCTATAGCAAAATTTTTTCCACGGCGCCTTACGATGGATATAATACCACGTTAAGAGCGGGAAAGGTGAGTGGGAACTGGCAATACTTTTTGCAGGGTAATGTTGAATCAGCCAACTATGATCCCCGTGATCTTGCTTTCCTGCAATCACCTAATGAAGTGGCATTAACGGGTTCATTTAGTTACCGGCAGTTTCAACCCACCCCGACGTTTTTAAATTATACATATAGGATCAGTGGAAGATATGGCCGCCTGTATAAACCAGGGGCTTACACCGATTATTCTGTTTCTGCAGAAGGTTTTTGGTATTTCAGAAACTTTTGGGATGTGAGCCTGAGTG
>CALRSN020000123.1:0-6810 GCA_943370865.1 Bordetella parapertussis | reverse complement strand
TTTCATCCCGGTTAACAAAAGGTTAAAGAACCTTTGTGGATTCAATGAATGGGTTTTAAAATGAAAAATCCCGCAAAGCCGTTCAATACACAAAGAAAGCTGTACCTGGAATTGTTCTCTTTGTGGTCTCCGTGTCTTTGTGGGATAACTGTGATCGCTGTCTTTTTAAATAATTAGCTGGTGGACCCTGCAGGGCACGATCCTGCGACCCCCTGATTATGAGTCAGGTGCTCTAACCAACTGAGCTAAGGGTCCTGCCAAAAAAGGCGCTGCAAAAATAGAAAAAAACAGCGGTAATCAAATCAGAGTAAATATTAAATGGAATCGCTAGATTTACCGCTGCTGACGAGTATGCTTGAAAATGATCAAATAAAGCGGCTGCTTACCGCTATTGCATTAAATAATGACCAGGCTGCCTATAAGGAGTTGTTTCTTCTTTTACACAGTCGCCTGAAACAGTTTGCCTATTCCATACTGAAGTCCGGCGAAGAAGCTGAAGAACTGGTGTCCGATCTTTTTATCCGGATCTGGGAAAAAAGAGACCAGTTGACCACGATTGAATCCCCTCTTTTATATTTTTATACCACGGCCAAAAATCTGGCTTTTAACCGGATCACTAAACTGAAGCGGCAGCAGAACCTGGCCCCGGAAGAGTGGCTGGTGCAGCTGAACAGCATCTATTTTGACCCGGAACAGCTGATGATGACCGAGGAGATGATGCGGCAGATCAGGCAGGCGGTGAATGAGCTGCCTCCCCGGTGCCGGATTATTTTTAAACTAGTAAAGGAGGATGGCTTGAAATACAGGGAAGTAGCTGAATTGCTGCAACTATCTGTAAAAACCGTTGAGGCTCAGATGGCTATCGCCCTACGCCGGATCGGCAAGGGTATGCATCTTGATATTAAAACAGCCGCTCAATCCCCGCAAACGCCAAAAAATAGTTAAGATTTCTTTAGGGGTAATCACTCAGTTTTAGTGTCTTACTATTTTATTCCAACTAACGATTTCATGAGCCAGGAAAAATTTTGGGTTTTACTTTCTAAAAAGCTGTCCGGCGAAGCCGGGGCAGCAGAGCTGAAAGAGCTGGAAAGTCTCATTCTAGCCCATCCCGAATGGCAATATGCTATTCAGAACCTGGAAGATCTCTGGAAATACTCCTCACAAAAAGACTCGTTGCAGGAAGAAGACGCTTTTATGCTGCACCTGCACCGGATGAACGAACTCAATATCCCTTTTGGGGATGAGCCGGCTGAAATTCCGGCTGTTCCCGTAACGAAAGTTAGAAAATTAAGATGGTACTGGGCCGCCGCTGCAATTATTGCTATAGCCGGTTTGTTCGTTTTTGGTAAATCCATATTGACAGGTGATGCCGATGAAGCACTGGCCAATAAAGAAGCCAATGAAATATCCACCCGGCCCGGATCCAAATCAAAGATTCAGTTACCCGACGGTTCCATTGTGATGCTGAATTCCGGAAGTAAGCTGATCTATAATAAAGATTATGGTATCGATAACCGGGAAGTGACATTAGTGGGAGAAGGTTTTTTTGATGTTAAGAAGAACAAGGAGAAGCCGTTTATTATCCATACTGCTGATATTAATATTAAAGTACTGGGTACTGTATTCAATGTAAAAGCATATCCGGAAGACAAGAAAACAGAGACCAGCCTGATCCGTGGCAGTATCGAAGTAACCATTAAGAACCGTCCCAACGACAAGATCATCCTTTCCCCCAGCGAAAAATTAGTGGTGGAAAACGGGCTGGTGCCGGATAAAAAAATACAGGAAAAAGACGCCGGGGAACTGGTGGCAGCACCAACGGGGCTTAATACGGTAATGGCGATTAATAAACTGAAGTACAGCCCGGTGGACAGCTCTGTTGCTGAAACACTCTGGATCGAGAATAAATTGGTGTTCAGGGATGAGTCTTTTGAAGAACTGGCGATGAGAATGCAACGCTGGTATGATGTCAGTATCACTATACAAAATGAACTGCTGGCAGAAAAAAGAATGACCGGAATTTTTGAAAGAGAAACGATTGAACAGGCGCTGGAGGCGCTGAAAATATCAATACCGTTCCAGTATGAAAAGAACGGGAATAAAATTATTATTCACCAATAATGCTTATGCCATATGATTGCTCTAAACACATCGTGACAAGGGTGAAATTAAAATGACGAAGCCCCGCTGCAACGGGACTCCGCCAGGCTAATGCAAGTAGTAGACAGGTTCCTGGAAAGGATGCCTGTATTGATTAACCCTTCAAACGGAAAATATGAAAAAAAACGAAACGACTGCTGTTTCAGGTAAGGTTCTGTATTTAAAGATTGCGAGAATTATGAAACTGATGATTGCTTTGCTGCTGATCGCTTGTCTGCAGGTATCTGCCAAGGGCTGGTCCCAGGACCGGATTACCCTGAAGATGTCTGAAGCAGAGATCAAAAAAGTATTATTCGCTATTGAAAAGAGAAGTGATTACCGCTTTCTTTTCAGCGAAACCGCTATTAAAGGAAAACCCCGTGTAAACGTGGATGTGGTGCAAGCTCCTATTGCCGAAGTACTGGACAGAATACTGGCCAATACCGGGGTGAGCTATAAAATACTGGGCACCAACCTTGTAGTACTTAAAGAAGGTATAGCCGCTGCTGCTATCACCTCCCAGGAAATCAGGGTATCCGGAAAGGTAACTGCTGAAGGCGGAGAGTCCTTAGCAGGTGTTTCTGTTGCTGTTAAAGGCAGCAGAACCGGTACAACTACTGATATCAATGGTAACTATTCCATCAGTGTACCGGATGATGCGGTACTGGTATTCAGTTCAGTTGGGTATGAAACTCTTGAAATGGCTGTTGCTGGTAAAACCAATATCAGTGTTACACTGCAGCAATCCTCCCGTAAAATTGATGAAGTGGTGGTGATCGGTTATGGTTCTGCCAACAAAAGAGACCTGACCGGTTCAATTGCAAAAGTAGCCGGAAAGGACATCGCTGATAAACCCAATACCAACCCGGTAGCAAGTTTGCAGGGTAAAGTAGCCGGTTTGACCATTGTTAATAATGGTACACCGGGACAAGCCCCTGATATCCGCATCCGCGGTACTAACAGTTTGGGTAGCCTGCGGCCTTTGTATGTGGTGGATGGTATCTTCAATGATAATATTGATTATATCAACCCGGCTGATATTGAGTCTATCGAAATTCTGAAAGACCCTTCTTCACTGGCCATCTTCGGGGTACGTGGTGCGAATGGTGTTATCGCTGTTACCACCAAGCGGGCAAAAGCCGGTCAGACGGTGATCAATTTCAATTCAGCGTTCGGGTTTAAAAAACTGGTGGATAAAATTGAGATGGCAAATGCCAGTGAATTCCAAACCTTGTATGAAGAAGAAAAAATAAATATCGGGGCTAACTCTCCGTTTGATTATACTAAATGGACAGCCAACACCGACTGGATCGATGCAGTTACAAGAACCGGTAAATTCAGTACGAATAATATCAGCATCTCCACCAGCACCGAAAGGAATAAATTCTATATGGGTGTTGGTTATACCACCGATGAAGGTATCATCAAGCATGAGCAGCTGAAAAAATTACAGCTGACGCTGACAGATGAAGTAAAAATTAATAAGTTCCTGAAACTGGGTTTCAATGTAAATGCAGTGAAACAGGATAATCCTTATGGTGCATCATGGGTACTGGATGCGGCCCGTAAAGTGATACCCCAGGTTAGCTCAGGTACAAAATCTGTTTATACCAAGAATCCATACGGACTGGATAGTGCTAATTATAATTTATATTATGAATTGCCCATCATCCAGAATTCCGGTGTGATCAACCCACTGCTGATCCTGGAAAATGAATACGATAAAACCATTGGGCAGGAAAACAGGGTGGTGGCCAGTGCTTTTGCTGAGATCACTCTTAGTAAGAACCTGAGCTTTAAATCCTCAGTATATGCGGATATGAGTAATATCAATACAAGAATTTATGCTCCTTTGTATAATGCATATGATGCAGCCAATGACGCTGCATTCCTGTACGGAAGAAGAACAGGGGTAAGAGAAAATGATGAAACGTATAAAAAATTCCAGACGGATAATATCCTGACCTATAAAGGAAAGATCGCCAGTGATCATAATATCACTGCCATGGCTGGTTTTACTACGTATGACTTCAGGTTTACAGGAAGGTATGGTTCTTCCCAACAAAGCATTACGGGTAATGCTATCCCTAATGACAAACGTTTTTGGTATGTAAGTAATGGTTTCCAGGACCCACTTTCTGTACGGGCTTCTTCAGGTCAATACGAAAGGACAACGGCCTCCTTCCTGACCAGGGCTTTGTATAATTATAAAGGCAAGTATTATTTCAATGCTTCGTTCCGGATGGATGGTACTTCTGTATTTCCACAGAACAAATGGCAACCCTTCTGGGCCATTGGTGCTGCCTGGGAGTTGACTAAGGAAGCTTTCATGCAGGATCAGAGTACAATCGATTTCTTAAAACTGAAAGCATCAACTGGTGTGTTGGGTGTACAAAATACAGCCGGATATGATTATCCTGCTTATCCATTGTTAAGCTCCGGTTCAGCCGCAGTATTTGGAGATCTTGTTTATACAGCTGCTCAGCAAGCTTATCTTGCTGATGCGGGTTTGAAATGGGAAACTAACCATTCCAATGAAATCGGAGTGGAAGTGGACGCCTTTAAGCGTCGCCTGCATATGGATATCGCTTATTATTCCAAGACTACAAAAGGACTTCTTTCTTTTGTTGACCAGGGTGGTTTGGGTAATGGTTTATTGAACCAGGGTTCTATTAAGAACAGTGGTTTGGAATTATCTGCTGCCTGGACACAGACTTTAAGCAGGGATCTTACACTGACAGTAGGCGGTAACCTGACTACCTTTAAGAATGAAGTATTATCACTGGCAGGTAACGGAACCCCTAGATATGATGGTCCTTCCATTACACAAGTCGGTTCCCCGATCGCTTCTTTCTATGGATATATTGTTGAAGGTATCTACCAGAGCTATGCTGATAAACTGGCTTCTCCTGTAAATACAGAATTCTCCTACGGTCCCGGCGACCTGAAGTATAAAGATGTGAACGGAGACGGAATCATCAATACACAGGATAAAACAATTATTGGTAACCCTACTCCTGATTTTACGTATGGTGGTAATGTAACCCTGAAGTATAAAGGATTTGATCTCGGTATTGATTTTGGTGGTGTATATGGTAATGAGATCTATCGTATCTGGGGTGGTACTGAGTCTCCTTTCCAAAGGGTGAATTATCCTAAGTTTAAAATGAACAGGTGGACAGGTGAAGGTACTTCCAACTGGGATCCTATCTTAGGACAGGATCACCGGATCAATTACGAGATATCTACATATGGTATTGAAGATGGTAGTTATTTCAGGTTGAGAAATGTACAGATCGGCTGGAACGTGGAGCCCAAATTCATTTCCAAACTGAAAATGAAAACACTCCGTCTTTTCCTGAACGTACAGAATATGAAGACCTGGAAGAATAACCTCGGCTATTCACCAGAGTTTGGCGGTTCTGCCACACAATTCTCTGTTGACTATGCTGGTAATGCTATACCGGTAGTCACAACATTTGGTTTAAATGTGAATTTTTAAAATAATTAAATAGCAAAAAAATGAGAAAATTTAAGCGTACATTTTTTGCAGCACTTCTTGCGATTCCCCTGCTTGCTGTATTGGGCAGTTGCAATAAGTTCCTGGACCGAAAGCCATTGACGGCAACCCTGGAAGATCTGAACCAGGGTGGTATTGAAGCCGAGATATTCGGTATTTACAGTAACCTGCGCAACAGTGCCGGGTTCACTACTATCCCCTGGTTAGGTGTGCATGATTTCCGTTCTGATGATTCAGAAAAAGGAAGTGATGCAGCGGATGGTGCAGAATGGGTAGCCCCGTTTGATAATTACCAGTATGTAAAAGATCTCTGGGCTACCAATACGTATTGGGACGACCATATGACCCTGGTGACTCTTTGTAATTCTGCCATTCAAAAAGCAGATTCATTGAACCTGGTGGATCAGAGTTCTATCATCAATGTGGCAGAAGCAAGATTCATGAGAGCTTATGCTTATTTTGATATGGTCAGAACATTTGGTGAAGTGCCGATTATCGACACGAAAGTTTACCAGTCATCAGATCTTTGTAAACCGAAGAAAACAGTTCCTGAGGTTTATGCATTTATTGATGCAGACCTGACTTTTGCCGCGGCTAATCTTCCTGTCAACTGGATCTCCGGCGGATCTAATAAATATCCCGGCCGTTTAACCAGCGGTGCTGCTAAAGCCCTGCATGCGAAAGCCTATTTATACAGGCAAAACTGGGCACAGGCACTTTCCCTTTGCCAGCAGGTGATGAACAGTACTGAGTATGGTCTTTTGGACAGTTATTATGGTATTTTCAAGGATGCAGGAGAAAACAGTAAGGAGTCTATTTTCGAGATACAAGCTTATGTAAGTCCTAATGGTTCAGTTGACCAGGGCACTGGATTCGCTACATGTATGGGCGTAAGAGCAGCAACTGCAACCGGCTGGAACCTTGGATGGGGATGGAATACACCAACCGATAACCTGGTGAATGCATTTGAAGCAGGAGACGTAAGAAAAGGATCTACTATTCTTTTCTCCGGTCAGTCAGATGATCCATCTACCGGCGGTTATGGAAGAGTTCTTCCTAATTATATCCTTGATCCGGTGCCAGGTCCGTTGCCAAGAAAATATTGGAATAAGAAGATCTATGCAGACCCTGCTTACCGTGCTTCTACAGGA
>CALRSN020000122.1:0-6849 GCA_943370865.1 Bordetella parapertussis | reverse complement strand
GCAATGTTCCCTTGATTGGATATGATACTAGCACCAACCTGCTCAGCGGTGCGGTGTTGGGATTGGCCCGGGAAATGGATGGTTTCATCGATGATTACCGCCAAAAGTTCAGGAACTTTAACGTGCTGTTAACCGGGGGGGATTTAGTGCATTTGGCTTCACACCTGAAAAACAAGATATTTGCAGACCCTGATCTAATCTTTAAGGGTCTATATGCAATTAGCGAAGTCAACAACCCCTAAGAAAATCAATGGATTATACCTTAAACCAGCTGCTTTAAGCGTTATTCTCGTTGCTTTCTTTTCTGTCTTTTCCGGCACTATAACCATGGCGCAGGACAATTCGCCCTATACCCGTTATGGTATTGGCGACCTTGTTCCCTCAACCAATATCAATACAAGAGGAATGGGAGGAATTTCCGCCGCTTATATTGATAATTACGGCCTGTCTATCAACTTTAATAACCCGGCTTCTTATTCTCATTTCATTGCCGCTAAAGAAGCCAAGTCTAACAAAGTGACTTCGGGCCGTGCCATCCTGGATATCGGAATGAACTTCGAAAGCCGGACATTAAGAGAACAAAACAATCCCACCAAGTTTGTAGCGAGTAATGCCCTGTTCTCTCATGTGCAGGTAGGAGTACCGCTAAAAAAGAACTGGGGTATGAGTTTCGGTCTTCGCCCGGTTTCAAGGATCAGTTATAAGATAGCACAACGGGAAAGATTATTTGATCCCGGAACTGGTCAGCCAATTGACAGTGCTTATACAGAATATACCGGTGATGGAGGTTCCTATCTTGCGTCTTTTGGTACCGGCTTTAAAATATTCAATAAACAAACAGCGAAAGGGGAAGACAAACAAAGCCTGAGTATTGGTTTCAATGCCGGTTACTTATTTGGTAAAAAAGATTACAGTACACGCCGTACACTGCTCAATGATACAGTTGAATATTACCGGGGAAATTTTGAAAACAGGACCACTTTTGGTAACCTGTATTTCAATGGGGGCCTGGTCTACAGGACGATGCTCAACGAAACAAAAAGACAATTTTTGACCATTGGTGCTTATGGCAACTGGGGACAGAAACTGAATGGCAAACAGGATATCATCCGCGAAACTTATTTTGTAGATGTAACACAGGGAAACCTGCAGTTAGACAGTGTATCCATCAAATCAGATATTAAAGGAACGATTGACTACCCGGCTTCTTACACTATTGGATTTACGTATGAGAAAGAAGCACAACCTAAAGAAGCGGGTTGGCTGATCGGGGTTGATTTCAGCCAGCAGAACTGGGCTGATTATCGTTTTTACGGACAATCTGATTTTGTAGCTAATAAATGGGAACTAAGAGTAGGAACGCAATTACGTCCTGCCCCCAAAAGAAATTATTTCAGTAATGTGGCCTACCGTGCCGGTTTCTTTATAGGTCCTGATTATATCAAAGTTGATAAGAAATTGCCTGTCTTTGGTGCCACTTTAGGATTGGGCTTACCATTGGCACAAAGCCGCCAGGCACCCGGCCAGGCCACGGTCATTAATATGGCTTTTGAATTTATCAAGAGAGGTAATAATGATAACCTGCTGAAAGAAAATTTATTCCGGTTCTCTTTAGGTTTCTCACTCAGTGATGTTTGGTTCGTTAAACGTAAATATGACTAAGACTTTTTCACAGCATACAAGATTTTTAGCAGCAGCTCTTCTTATGAGCTGCTGTTTGCTTTGGAGTTGTGAGAACGATGAAAAAGATATCGAAGCCTGGAGCGGGAACAAAGTAATGGTGGAAAAAGCCAAACAGGTAGAGAGCTACCTGAGCCAGGATGGTATCATCAAGGCAAAACTGACCTCACCACTGATGTTTAGAGTGATGTCGGATACCATCTACCTTGAATTCCCTAACTCATTACACTGCGATTTTTATAATGACAGCACCGAAAAGGAAACCTGGTTAGATAGTAAGTATGGAAAGTATTTTGAGAACCAGAATAAAGTGTACTTAAGAGACAGCGTAGTAGTGATCACGGTGAAGGGTGATACCCTGAAAGCCCCCGATCTCTGGTGGGACCAGAACCTGCAGATCTTTTATACCGACAAGTATGCCACCTACCACGGACTCAATAAAAATATCTACGGAGGCAAGGGCCTTGTTGCCACACAAGACCTGAACAGCATCACATTCAAAGAACCAACCGGCACTGTCAAAGTTTCGGAAGCAGGATTTCCTCAATAATTTTTTTCAGCTAAGAAATTTCTTGTTACCGGGATTCTTCAATGTGCCTGGTGGAGGGTATGTTTTAATGAGAAAAGCCTCCTCTCCGTTAAGAGCAGGAAGCTTTTCAATGTGTTGAGCGTAACAGGTGTTTTTAGTTGTAGGGTTCCATAGTTAGCTCAGGTTTTTCGATTGGATATCAGGATTCAGAAACGGGACGCTGTTGGTTATGGTGAAGCTGTTGTTCAACTTCGGTTCAAAACTAAGGTTCACGATCAGTATGGCATAGAGCAGATTTGCTGAATTGGTCCATTGCTTAAAATACAGGCGGTTTCGTAGCTGTACGAAATGCCCACCGTATAAAACGGGATAATCTTTATCTTCAGTACTTAATAATCAAGCATGTCGTTCAAAAACAAAACTGTATTTATCACCGGCGCCAGCAGGGGCATCGGGAAAGCGATCGGGCTCAAACTGGCAAAGGACGGGGCCAATGTGGTGGTGGTGGCCAAGTCAACCGAAGAGAATGCCAAACTGGGAGGCACTATTTTTTCAGCTGCTGAAGAAATGGAGAAGGCGGGTGGCAAAGGATTGGCGGTACAATGTGATATCCGTTTTGAAGACCAAGTGCAGGCGGCTGTTGATAAAGCGGTAGCCGAATTTGGTGGTATTGATATACTGGTCAATAATGCATCGGCTATCTCATTAACACCTACTGAGCAAACTGATCCCAAGCGATTCGACCTGATGTATGATATCAATGTGCGGGGAACATTTTTTGTTACTAAAGCCTGTATCCCGCATTTGAAAAAATCAACGAATGCACATATACTCACATTATCACCACCGGTAAATCTTAAACCCAAATGGCTGGCGGGTCATATCGCCTATACACTCACCAAGTTTAATATGAGTATGATGACGATGGGCTGGGCGGCGGAACTCAAGCAATATAATATTGCCGCCAATGCACTCTGGCCAAGAACAACCATTGATACAGCGGCGGTACGCAATTTACTGGGTGGCGAAGTGCTGGCCAAGATGAGCCGTACACCGGATATCCTGGCCGATGCGGCCTATTATATTTTCAGTAAACCTGCTGCACAATGCACCGGTAATTGTTTTATTGATGAACAGGTATTTGCTGCAGAGGGGATTACCGATCTCGGTCATTACTCGGTTGTGCCGGGAGCTAATTTATACACTGATCTTTTCGTTGACTAAATAAAAAATCCCGGATCAACTCCGGGATTTTTTATGCAGCTTCTTTTCTTAGTCTTTTGTTTTTGTCTCTTCTGTTTTTTCCGGTCTCATCTGCGGGAAGAGTAATACATCTTGTATCGAAGGCTGGTTGGTGAGCAACATACACAACCTGTCAATACCAAAACCAATACCTGCTGTAGGAGGCATTCCATATTCTAATGCCCGCAGAAAATCATGATCAATGAACATGGCTTCATCATCACCTCTTTCCATCAGTTTCACCTGTTCTTCAAAACGGTCCCGCTGATCCAGCGGGTCATTTAATTCACTATACGCATTAGCGATCTCTTTCCCGTTGATCATTAATTCAAATCGTTCCACTAATCCCTGTTTGCTGCGATGGCGTTTTGTCAACGGGCTCATCTCTACCGGGTAGTCAATGATGAAGGTGGGTTGTACATAATTCTTTTCGCATTTCTCGCCAAAGATCGCATCGATCAGTTTGGCCCGGCCCATGGATTTATCGGTTTCAATCCGTAGTTGTTTACATACACTCAGTAAATGTTCTTCACTCATATTGCTAACATCAAAGCCGGTATGTTCTTTTATCGCCTCGTAAATACTGATACGTTTGAATGGTGCTTTGAAAGAAATGGTATTGCTGCCCACCGGTACATCGGTGGAACCGCACACATCAACCGCGGCTTTCTCCAACAATTGCTCCGTGGTTTCCATCATCCACAGGTAATCTTTATAGGCGGTGTAGAATTCAAGAATGGTAAATTCCGGATTATGGGTCCGGTCCATTCCTTCATTGCGGAAATTGCGACTGAATTCATAGACCCAGTCAAAACCACCCACGATCAGTCTTTTTAAATACAGTTCGTTAGCAATACGCAGGTACAACGGAATATCCAATGCATTATGGTGCGTGGAGAATGGTCTTGCCGCTGCACCACCGGGAATACTTTGTAATACCGGTGTATCCACTTCCAAAGCACCTCTTTCGTTCAGGAACTGGCGGATAGAGTTTACCAGTTTTGTTCTTTTAGTAAATACTTCTTTTACCGCAGGATTAATGATCAGGTCGGCATAGCGCTGGCGATAGCGGAATTCCGGGTCGGTCACGGCATCAAAGGTTTCACCATCCGCTTCTTTAACGATGGGTAAAGGGCGGAGTGATTTACTCAGTACTGTCAGTTCTTTTACATGCACTGAAGTTTCTCCGGTCTTGGTAATAAAAGCATAGCCTTTGATACCAACGATATCACCGATATCAATCAGTTTTTTCCAGACTATATCATAGAGGCTTTTATCTTCCCCGGGGCAAATATCATCGCGGCGGATATATAACTGGATACGTCCCTGCGCATCCTGTATCACGGCAAAATTGGCTTTACCCATATCCCGGACACTCATGATGCGGCCGGCCAGGCACACATCAGCAAACTGTTCCTTTGTCTCTTCTTTATAATTTTCTTTTATATAAACTGAATTACTGTTAACGGGGAACAAAGGAGCCGGGTAAGGGTCGATGCCCATCATGATCATTTCCGCCAGTTTTTCCCTGCGCAGCTGTTCCTGTTCTGATAAGTGTTGTGTACTCATTATTCTTTACTATTAGCGGCGGCAAAGGTACTGGATACGGGGCAGCAAGGCAAACAAAAGCCCTGCTTTCTGGTTTGGGCAGGGGCCTTGTTCTTATACTGCCTTTATTGATTTTATGGCCCGGTTTCAATTTTTGGGATTGTTTTTTTCTTTTTTCCGTAGATACCACGTATGAGAAGGATCAGTAAAAATATCACAAGAGCGGTTCCGCCAATACCCACAAAAAATGCAGCTACCTCAGATCCATTGCATGAAAGGCTGCAGGCCAATGCGGCTACGAGGTATAATAACCCGATGGCGGCGAGACAGGCAAGGAACACCAGCATTGCTTTTTCAACTTGAGAAGTACCGGGTGCTTTTTTAATAGCTCTCACCTGTTGCTTCAGTAGTTTTTTTCTTTCTTTCCATTTGAGCATCTTACCGTCTTTGTCTTTCATGGATGCGGAAAAGTCTTTGATAGATTTATAAGATATTGCCTGGCTGTCGGCAGGCTGGGAAGAGGGAAGGATCTCTGTAGCATGCAGGTTACCGTAATGCCGGAATAACTCACCCGGCCTGTTGCCGGCATAGAGGATCATTCCAAATGATGAAATGGCAAGAAGAAGATCACAGCCTTTTTGTCTCCTGTAAAATGAACGGGGCCCGGTTTGTTTTTTTTGCCAGCGAAAAGGATAAAAAAGAACAGCACAGAAAAATGAAATACAGATAGGAACCAAAAAATGATCAGTTAACCCGATGTTCATTTTTGTTAATGTTACTCCTATGAAAATAGCGAGGATGGTTAGTAGTATCCATGCTATCGTTATAATGATACGGGCCTTCCATTGGTTTATCCGTGCCCAGTGTGATAGTTGTTTCATGTGTTATTACTTTAAAATTAAATGGTAAAAGATGATGTTTGCAGCGTATGATTGTTAGTATACCTGTTGCGGGGTATTGGCTTAGTCAAGGTTTTTTTCATCCGTAACAGCAGTATCCATTCTTTCAGCGTGCCGGGCAATAACCTGTTAAGCAGCAGGAAAAACCGGTTCCAGTAACCCGGAATGATGATTTCTTTTTTTTGCATCATTTTATTGATCGTAATCCGGGCCACTTCTTCGGGGTTCATTACCGACCAGCGGCTTATACCCGCAAGGCTTCTGTTTTGCAATACCTGCGCCAGTGTTGTATTCATTCCGCCGGGGCAAACGGTACTTACAAAAATGTTTTTGGGTTTTAATTCCAGGTGCAGGCTTTTTGAAAATGAAAGCAGGTAGGACTTTGTTCCTCCATAGACCTGCTTCATCGGCATACTAAAAAAGCCAGCCAGGCTGCTTACATTCAGAATATGAGACGGGCTGTTATCCTGTAATATTTTCAGGAATAAATAAATCAGTAAGGTGGGAGCAGTTACATTCAGCTCAATTTGTTTTTGATAAAACGCAGCATCCCGCTCTTTAAAAAAGTGAGTACCACCAATACCGGCATTATTGATAAGCATATTGACAGAAAGTTTTTTTTCCGTCACTTCTTTTAGCAGTAACTGGCATTCTTCTTTTACGGTCAGGTCATGTGCAAGGCAAACTGTTTTCACGGAGAACTCACTCTCAATAAACTGTCCGAGTTGATGCAGCTCCTCGCCCGGTAATGCAACAAGGATTAGGTTCATTTTTCTCTGCGCACATTCCAGTGCCAGCGATTTTCCAAACCCCTCACTGGCGCCGGTGATCAGGGTATAACTGTTATTATACATAATTTTTGTTTTGCAGGTGAAGGATGGTTTTTTGAATGCCTTCCGAAAAAGGAGTGATATGATAACCGAGCTGGTTGATCGCTTTATCACAACTGAG
>CALRSN020000121.1:0-6850 GCA_943370865.1 Bordetella parapertussis | reverse complement strand
AATAACCATCCTTACTTTTTTGTGCTGAACCTGGAGTCAAAGGATAAAAACTTTGATATGGTAACGATACGGATGAAAATACTGAAGGATATCCTGAAACAGCTGGGTTTTTTCGAAGGGAAAATGTAATGTGCGAAATTGCGAATGTGCGAATTTGAAAATGACATACCGTCTTTTGGTCCTATTACCAATGTGGCGTAATTCTTGATAAATTTAGGGAGCTAAAAATTTTCATATTTACTAATTGGTACATTTTCAAATTGACCTTCCAGTTTCAATATAATTACTTCATCTGGCTGCTGGCAGCAATTCTTGTTTTTCTGATGCTTTTCCTGTTGCTGCTGCAATGGAAAAAGAATGTAAGAAAGAAGATGGGTGATGCAAAACTGGTGGCTGTTCTTACGCAATCATTTTCACCGGTACTTTTTACTTCTAAGTTAATTTTGTTATCGCTTGGATTTGCAGTGGGTGTTATTGCAGTAATGAACCCGAGGAAGCCTGGTGATGCAGATAGTGTGACCCGCAAAGGAATTGATGTGGTCGTGGCAATGGATGTGAGTAAAAGTATGCTGGCTACTGACCTGGCACCCAACCGGCTGGAAAGGGCCAAACAGTTTGTCAATAAACTGATGAATGAAATGCCGGATGACCGTATTGCCCTGGTATTGTTTGCGGGCAAAGCTTATATTCAAATGCCATTGACAACGGATCATGGAGCCGCACAATTCTTTGTTTCCTCCGCTACGCCTGATGCCGTACCCCAGCAGGGAACGCTGATAAGTGATGCACTCACGATGAGTGTAAACGCCTTTAATATTAAAGAAAGAAGGTTTAAATCCATGGTTCTCATCAGTGATGGAGAAGAGCATGATGCACAAGCCATGGCCACAGCAGAAAAGCTGGCGGAGCAGGGTGTGCTGATCAATACAGTGGGAGTGGGTTCGCCGGAAGGATCAACGATCACCGATCCAGCCACCGGGCAAAATAAACTGGATGAAGCCGGGAATGTGGTGGTGTCTAAATTGAATGAAGATGTACTGAAACAGGTAGCGGCTACAACCAACGGGGTGTATGTCCGCCTGCAAAGCAGTGATGATGCCGTGAAAGAGATCAAAGCACAATTGGGGCAGATCGAACGAAAAGCATTCAGTGATATCTCACTGGTGAATTATAAAACATTCTTTATGTGGTTTGCCGGTGCCATGTTCCTGTTATTACTGGCTGAACATTTTATTCCTGAAACAAAGCGAATAAAAGCATGAGGTATTTAATAACGATAGTAGTCCTGGGTGCATTTCTCCAACTGCCTGCACAGAAAGTAAATGAACTTATTGTGGCAGGCAATGATCATTACCGCCAGGGAAAATTTGAAGAGGCAGAAAAAAAATATACGGAAGCAGTGAAACTGCAACCCGTTAATGTAACGGCTAAATTTAACCTCGCTGCTGTTATGTATAAACTGGGTAAACCGGAAGAGGCTAAGAAAATGTATACCGAGCTGGCAACGCTGGAAAAAGATGCCGCCATAAGAAGTAAGGCCTGGTATAATAAAGGAGCCATTTTAAGCAAAGAAAAAAAGCTGGAAGAAAGTATTGATGCTTATAAAAGTGCTTTGAAATTAAACCCCGACGATCAGCAGGCCCGGGAGAACCTGCAAAAAGCCCTTATTGAACTGAAAAAGAAAGAGCCTCCCAAAAAGAAAGAGGAAGACAATAAAAAGAAAAAACAGGAACAGCAGCAAAAACAGAAACAGCAACCAAAAATGAACCAAAAAGAGGCCGAGCAACGCCTGAAACTGCTGGAACAAAAAGAAAAAGAAGTGCAACAACGTCTCCAGAAAGAAAAGGCCAAAAGTGGTGGCGGGCAGTCGAAAGACTGGTAATTCAGCCAATTCAGTAATGCGCTAATTCACAGCCGAATGTTCTGAACATTGCATTCGTTTAGTTGTTTAAATTTGCACATTACCTGATTTTCATATTTTTATTTCTCATGGAATTTTACAGCGAATCACTCACTCACTATAAACGTCTTGCTACAAGAGAAGTAAAGATCGGCGACCTCCTGCTCGGTAATTTCAACCCGATCCGGGTACAGACAATGACCACGACAGATACGATGGATACCATTGCTACCGTAGAGCAGAGCATCCGTTGTATTGAAGCCGGCGCCGAACTGGTACGCATTACCGCCCCTTCCAAAAATGAAGCAGAGAACCTGCTCAATATTAAAAATGAATTGCACAAAAGGGGATATACAACACCATTGGTTGCTGATATTCATTTTACACCGAATGCGGCCGAGATTGCTGCGAGGATCGTGGAAAAAGTAAGAGTAAATCCTGGTAATTATGTGGACAAGAAGAAATTTGAACTGATCGAATATACCGATGCGGATTATGCAGAAGAGATTGAGCGAATCACGGAACGGTTCACTCCTCTGGTAAAAATTTGCAAGGAATATGGTACAGCCATGCGGATTGGTACCAATCATGGTTCACTAAGCGATCGTATCATGAGCCGCTATGGCGACACACCCATGGGTATGGTGGAGAGTGCGATGGAATTTTTGCGGATTGCCCGGTTTGAAAGCTATCATAATATCATCCTGAGCATGAAGAGCAGCAACCCGCAGGTAATGGTACAGGCTTACCGGTTGCTGATCAAAACCATGTTTGATGAATTTGGAGAATGTTACCCCTTGCATTTGGGCGTTACGGAAGCAGGGGATGGTGAAGATGGTAGAATAAAATCGGCAATAGGTATTGGTTCATTACTGGAAGATGGTATCGGTGATACGATCCGTGTTTCACTAACAGAAGATCCTGAACTGGAGATACCGGTTTGTAAAGACCTGGTGAAAAGATATGTGGCAGGAGGTCGGACACCAGAGGTAAGAAAAGAAGAACCCGGGAAAACGATGCTGCTTCATAACTCTGAGATCAGGCTTCCCTATGATCCGTTTAATTACCAGCGACGGGAAACCTTTGCAGTAGATAATATCGGTAGTAAACATGTACCTGTTGTTATTGCTGATCTGAGTAAAATAGAAAAGATAACTCCTGCTCATTTACAAAGCGTGGGCTATACTTACGATGCCATAACCGATAAATGGAATATTGGCGATGCAGCAGCAGATTATATTTTTACCGGTCACCAGTTACTGGATTTCGCTTTGCCAGGCACTCTCAAAGTGATTGTTTTTCCGGCTGCATGGTTGGGGGCTGATAAGACAACGTACTACCCTATCTTCCAGGACAGCGGTTTTGCAGCAGCTGAAGAAAAAAGTGAGTATATCAATTTTGTAATGGTTGATTGTTTCAGTGATGAAACAGCTATTAACAATTATACGTTTTTGGATAAACTGGCTAATGATCCTTCTGTTGTTATTTGCCTCAGCAGTACCAATCAGAATGCAATGCAATCGGTGCGCCGTATGTTTGTTGAATTACAAAACAGGCAGATCAAAAATCCGGTTGTATTGATAACAGACAGCAGCTGGCAAACCCCTGATGAACACCTGATCCATTTTGCTGCTGAAACGGGTGCTTTATTGCTGGATGGTTTTGGAGACGGTATTTGTTTGGGCTACAGCAGCAAGGCGCAGATGGAGAATGTAAAAGCCAAAGGCAGAACCTATTTGGAAGTAAAAGATATTTACCAGTTTACTAATAATACAGCTTTCTCTATCTTACAGGCCACCCGGACAAGGATATCGAAAACAGAATATATCAGTTGCCCGAGTTGCGGCCGTACTTTATTTGACCTGCAGGAAACAACAGCCAAGATTCGTTCCCGCACCAACCACCTCAAAGGAGTGAAGATCGCCATTATGGGTTGTATTGTGAATGGTCCCGGTGAAATGGCCGATGCTGATTTTGGCTATGTGGGCAGCGGCCCCGGTAAGATCACTTTGTATAAAGGAAAAGAAGTGGTGAAGAAAAATGTGAACAGTGATGTCGCCGTGGATGAACTGATCAGCCTGTTGAAAGAGAATGAAGCCTGGATAGAACCATAACTTGCTATATGAAGAAAATTAACTGGGTCATTCTTTTCCTGTTAGTACTGACAGGAAATATTGCTGGTATGTACATGAGCAGTCCCTGGCTGGAGAAAATTACCAAGCCTTTATTAATGATCGTTATGATCATTT
Source organism: Bordetella parapertussis (assembly GCA_943370865.1). Classification (GTDB taxonomy): domain Bacteria; phylum Bacteroidota; class Bacteroidia; order Chitinophagales; family Chitinophagaceae; genus CADEDV01. Next base: position 2,701 of record CALRSN020000121.1, on the reverse strand, counting down.
ACTTTGTTTTTTCTGTCAATAAAATTTCTTCGGCATATAAAAGATGGATCATTACTGCCCTGGCTTTTTCCTGGCTGGGTGATGTATTACTGATGTTCCAGCAGGAGAAACCCATCTTCTTCTTATTTGGTTTGTCAGCTTTTTTGATTGCGCATATATTTTATATTCTTTTTTTTCACCAGGTTAAGGTTAACGAACAGGTGAGAAGCCGGTGGTGGTTACTGGCCATCGTCGTTATTTATTATGCAGTATTGATGGCAGTTCTCTATCCAAAACTCGGAGACATGAAAGTGCCGGTCCCGGTCTATGGTATTGTTATCAGTTTTATGTTATTGCTGGCAATGCATATGTTGTTTATTAAAAACAGTAAAGCCGGTCAGCTGATGATGACAGGGGCTGTCTTATTTATTTTATCAGATTCTATTTTAGCTATCAATAAATTTTACCAGCCATTTGAAGCCGCGGGGCTTCTTATTATGCTCACCTACGGAATAGCGCAACTGCTGATTACCAAAGGAGCTATTGCCTATATTCATTCAAAATGAAATAAACGGATTTTAGTGTAAGCTGTATCTTAGCCAGTCTAAAACCAATCCATTGAACAGGGTAGATCGTCTCCACGCCATACTTGTACACCTGCAAAGCAAAAAAAGAGTGACCGCACAGGAGCTGGCCGATCGTTTTGATCTCAGCCTCCGTACGGTGTATCGTGATATAAAAGCACTGGATGAAAGTGGTATCCCCATAATTGGCGAGGCAGGTATTGGGTATTCCATTATGGAAGGATACCGGCTGCCGCCCGTTATGTTTACACAGGAAGAAGCGTCCTCTTTATTGTTAGGGGGAAAGTTAGTGCAACAGTTTACAGATGCTTCTGTTAAGAAACATTTTGATACCGCAATGTTCAAGATCAAAGCAGTATTAAGGTCAACTGATAAAGACTATGTGGAGCAGCTGGATGAACGGATAGCTGTTCACACAGGCCCGGTGCCGGTGAATACTTCCGAACAGCTTTATCTTTCCACGATGCACCAGGCTATTGTCGATAAGAAAGTGATCCACCTCGAGTATTTTTCTTCGTATAAAGAGGAGACAACACTAAGAGATGCCGAGCCGATCGGTTTATTTTACTATGCACAGGCCTGGCATTTTATCGGCTGGTGCCGGTTACGAAAAGATTACCGGGATTTCCGGCTCGACAGGATCCGGAAACTCATAATAAAAGAGGAGCGGTTTGATGATACTCCTCACCCTTCGTTGAAAGAATATATTCAGCAAATGACGGAGGAAAGAGAACTGCAGGAGATCGTTGTCAGTTTTGATAAAGAAGCTGCCCGCTACATGTTATTACAGAAATATTACCAGGGCTTTGTATCGCAGGAAGAAAAAGAAGGAAGGGTTCATATGCGTTTTCTCACTTCTTACCCAGAGCCTTTCTGCCGCTGGTTACTGATGTATACCAATTCAGCGAGGATTATATCACCGTCTTCGCTGAAAGAATTAGTGCAGAAATTACTCAACGAACTGGCGGAGCACTATAAATAATTTTCATCGTCCAAAACATCCTGACACAGGGCTGTCACTACCCCATATTTTTTTTGTACAATAAAACAGAAAAACTATGAATCAAAAGTCAATTCCAGCTATCCCGGTTATTTTCTTTACCACCCGGACTAGCCTGAAAGACATCCAGCAATTTGTGGGCAATGTGGCTGAACAACTCTATGCAGAAGCCGCCCGCCAGCATTTACTGCCAACAGGCCCTTTGCACTGGACCTATAATGGTGCAGATGGAAAACCAGATACTATTTTTACCCTGGAGATTTGTTTGCCGGTGAATAAAGAACCAGCAGAAGAATCAATTTTTCTTTTTAAGGAATTACCTCCTTTTCATTGTGTAAGTGTCTTGCATCATGGGCCATGGGATCATTTGTATGAAACCTATGACCGGGTGATCGGGGATATATATGCCAGCGGCAAACAAATGACTGGTTTTTGCCGGGAGCAATATTTGTATATGGATTTTAATAATCCTGGTAATAACCTCACAGAAGTCCAAATTGGCATTAAGTAAATCATAGCTATATGAAAACACTGATCCTGTCACTACTGGCAACAGGCTTGCTGGCTGTGACCACCGAAAAACAATCAAAAAAAAATAAACCTGGTAATATAAGAATGAATGCAGGCATTATAACTCCCAAATTGAGTGAGACAAAAGAATTTTATACCGCTGTATTAGGCTTTACAGTAAAATTTGAGAATGAGTGGTTTGTTTTATTGCAAACTCCCGGTGGAGAAGACATGATCAGTTTTTTACAACCTGGTCATCCTTCACAGCAACCTGTTTTCCAGTTCGCCTTTCCTGGAAAAGGTGTTTACCTGACCATTGAAGTGGAGGATGTGGATGAGGTTTATATGCAGATCAAAAGGAAAGGGATTCCCATTGAAGTGGAACTGCGTGATGAGGCCTGGGGCGACCGGCATTTTGCCATTATTGATCCGAATGGAATAGGGGTTGATATTGTAAAATATACAGCACCACAATGATTCCTTTCAACAGTTGCTTGCAGGGAAAAACTGATGCAGTACATTTGAGGGAATAAACAATGATATGCAGACAGATTTCCTGGTTATTGGTTCCGGTATTGCAGGCCTTACATATGCGTTAAAAGTAGCGCAGGAATTTCCGGATAAGAAA
>CALRSN020000120.1:0-6867 GCA_943370865.1 Bordetella parapertussis | reverse complement strand
ATAAAAGCAATGAATAACAGGAAGAAGATATCTTTCCGTGTCCAGAAAAGCACTTCTTTTAAGCTGAACTTTTTACCGGCGTGCATGAAGCGTATATATTTATTCCAAATCTAATTAAAAACAAGTTCAATTTTTGGGCAGCGTACCGGTTTTAAAATTATATGCAAGACCAAAGCTGAGCAGCCTATCATCCTGCCTGACCGCCGTCATCACCACGTTCTCGTGTGTGTAAGAATAAAGGGCATTAAGTGATAATCCTTTCCACACCGGTACATCTATGCCGATATCAAATTGTGTGCGGTAATTATTTTTATTACCAAGGTCGGGTTGCCAATAAGCATCGTAATAGAAACGCAGTTTTTTTTGCAACAGGTAATGCCAGCCGGCTATAAATAAAGTGCCTCTCCAGTTATTAATTTTATTATTCCCATTATAACTGCTGTAATTAAAGAACATTCCTTCAAAACGGGTGCTTTCCCTGACCACACTGGCAGCTACTTTGATTACATGAAATGGTTGGTGGAGTGCCTGTACAGTCAAACCTGCGCCACCGAATAGTCGTCGCTGAATTTTACGGCGATAGTTCCCGGATATATAAACAATCCCAAAAGGATACACCCTTCGTCGCGGTTGATAATAGAAATAGTTCCGGCTGAAAAGATCATTATCTGCTTTCTTGTTTCCCAATGCCTGGTATAAACTGCTGTTTTGGGTTTTAAATACCCAGGCAGGTGCCGGGGAAAAACTCATATCAAGCCTGCTTCGGACTGTGAGAATATTCACATTTCCCTGCTGGTAATTGCCTGTAAGGCCTGCACGTAACTGCAATTTTACAGTATCGCTTTCATTGAGCTGGGCCTTTATGTTAGCCCAGCTCAATAAAGCAAAAATGAAAAGAATATTTTGCCGCGTCATTCTATTTTATACCCGTCAGTATATTTACAAAATCCGCCGGCTGAACCACGAAGGGCAGGTGTGAAGTATTCATAGTATAGGTTTGTTTGAATGTACCATTCGTTTTGACCATTAGTTTTTGAAGCTCATACCCCACGGCCAGGTCATTGCTCGTGTGGATATAATACTTGGCTACTTTACCAAACCTAGCAGGTGTAAGCACCAGTTTTTCCATCATGGGTTTTACGGGTTCTTGTTTATGGTATTTTACCAGTGCCTCTTTAATATAGGATGGACAATCATCACAAATAGCAACCGGTATCTCTTCCTTTTTTAAAGTCGCTGCTGTTTTGTCGTCATTCAGTTGAAAAGCCGGGCCAACTTTACTTTGTACATCTTTATAAGAGAGCTCCAGCATGGATTGCCTGTTGGCGGGAACATAGGCGCTTACATAAACCAGTTTGTCAATTTTGGCAGGAATATTTTCCGCCACTTGTGAAATAACAATGCCCGCCATACTATGCCCTACCAATATTACCCGTCCGGGTTGTGCATTCACCGCATCAGTAACCGTTTTTACATAATCCTTCAGCGACACTTTGTTTGCTGCCGTAAGATCTATACCATGTGCTGGCAGGTTCACCACAACTACGTTGGCTTTCTTTGCCAGTTCATTCCGCACAAAGCCCCAGGCGCTTTCATCTGCAAAAGCGCCATGCACCAACACATAAACAGGGTACCGTTTCCTGTCTTCTTCCAATGCTTTAACGACCAGTTCTGCTGCTGCTGCGCCGCTATTTTGCTGCTGGCCTGTAATTAAATTACCGTCTCTTACAGCAAAGGCAGAAAACGGGCTACCGGTTTCAAAGCGGCTATTGGGCATTTTCCTGGCTTCCTCTTCAATACGAAAGGGCTGAATTTTTTGCCCCACATAATTATCTGCATATTGTTCTTCGCTGCTGGCAAAACCTGTCCATCTTTTTCCTTCTACTAAAAACTTACCGTTGGGTAACTTGGTTTGTAATAAAATACAAGTACCATGGCAAATGGCTGCCGCCGGTTTTCCTGTTAAATAAAAGCGGCTAAAAAATGTTTGAAGTTCTTTGTTATCCATAAATGTATACATCGGCCCTTGCCCGCCACAAACAAAAATGGCTTTATAGTCATCAGGGTTGACGGTTGAAAGCTTAAGCGTATTTTTAGTCAGCGCCATTTTGGATTCATCTTTTTTAAATCCCAGGGAGATATAATCAAATGCTGCATACTTACTGGCGTCCTCCGGGTCACTGAATCCGTCAAATTTAATTTCACCACCGTCAGGGCTGGCGATATCTACTGTATATCCCGCTTCAGAAAAGATCCAGTATGGATGTGTTAATTCGGCATACCAGACACCAATAGGCCATCCGGTTTGTTTACTGACCGAGGGATTCGAAGCAATCATCAGGACTTTACCATTATTACCGGCATTATGCTGCGCAACAACCAGGAAAGCCAGCAACAACAAGAGAAAGGAGAGCAATGATTTTTTCATACTTATTTTTTTGAATACCAAATTTCTGAGGATACATACCTTAAGCCATGTACAGAACAGAAGAGGCTGTAACGAACTTTTTGGTTCGTAAACTGTAATTTTAAGGTATGCCTGATGTTTTTATTGATAACCAGCGTTTCTATAACCCGGTTGATTTTGTATTACAACAAATCGGGGGCACCTGGAAAGCTCCTGTGCTATGGCGATTAAGATCAAAGACCCTGCGGTATTCTGAACTGGAAAAAGATATTCCGCATATCAGCCAGAAAATGCTGACCAAAACACTGAGGGAACTGGAGAAAAACAATATCATAGAAAAAAAAGTGTATGCCAAAGTTCCGCCACACACCGAATACAGTCTCACCGGCAAGGGAAAGAAGATCATTCACCTGATCGAATCTATCCGCAATACAGGTCTTGAACTGATGAAAGAAGAAGGAATTGATTATGATGCTATGATTAAAGAAGAACAAAATAATGTACTTAAGAAATAAAGTATACCTGTTTATTGTTGGGCTTACGGTACTCCTATGCAGTTGCACTGTCAGTAACAATCCCCTGCGTAAAGAAATAAAAGGGCTGCAAAAAGGAACAATTAAAGATGATACCAGCTATGTCTATGCCTTGCCATATGAAGCCGGGACCAAACATCGTATCATACAAGGTTATTTCGGCCCGTTCTCGCATAAAGAAAGAGCAGCACTTGATTTTAAAATGAAAAGAGGGACAAAAATTCTTGCTGCCAGGGAAGGGGTGGTGGTAAGAGTAAAAGAAGATGGTGACCGGGGAGGATGGAATAAAAAATACAGGCCATATGGTAATAATATTGTGATACAGCATCCCGATGGTTCCAGATCAGGTTACTGGCATTTACAATTCAATGGTGCGCTGGTCAGTGTGGGTGATACCGTACAAAAAGGGCAAGTGATCGCATTGAGTGGTAAAACAGGTTATACTGCCACGCCACATTTACATTTTTTAGTTTGGCGTTCATCCGGCGGGCAATGGCAACAGGTGGCCACCCGTTTTCAAACAACAGACGGAATAAAATACCTGAGAGGCTGGAAGAAATACCAAAGCCTTGCGGAATAGTTTTATCTTTCGCTTTCAATTATTCTTTTGTCGTTACACGAGATATACCAGCAATTCATCGCCAATGTGCAGCAGACCAAATGGCCCGAATGGATCAGTACCATTGCACAGGTAGCCAGTGTCTGGTATGCCAAGAAGAATAATGTACTGGTTTATCCCACCGGCATCATTGGTGTCCTGCTCGCATCGTATGTGTACTTCTTCATGGTTGATCCGCCATTGTATGCCGATGCCTCGTTGAATATTTATTATTTCGCCATGAGTGTATATGGCTGGTACAATTGGGTGCAGAAAAAGGATGATGCCCATTACACATATCCTATCAGCTGGTGCAGCCGGAAGGAACTGGGTGTGGGTATTGGTCTTTTTATTTTTTTCTGGATCGTTATTTATATCGTCTTGTCAAAATTCACTGACAGCAATACCCCGTTTCTTGATTCCCTCGTTTCTTCCTCTGCTATCACTTCCATGTGGTGGATGGCGAAGCGTAAAATTGAGAACTGGCTGGCCTGGATCTTTTCCAATATCATTGCCATCCCGCTTAATTTTTATAAAGGGCTTATGTTATTCACCCTGATGTATGTCTTGTTCCTGGCACTGGCCTGGGCGGGTTATAAGGAATGGAAAAAAAAGATGGCTGCCAATTAAAGCAGCCACCTTGTTGATTGATCACCTGGTTCTTTAACTCACTTTGATCTCCTGGCTCGCTGTTTCTTTACCAGCAATCACCGGTAAGGAAACCTGCAAAACCCCATCCACGTACTTCGCACTGATCTTTGTGGTGTCAATGCTGTCGTCCAGGGTAAAGGTTCTTACAAAACCACCCCGGCTGTACTCCCGCATCACCCAGTCGAATTTTGGGAATCCTTCAGGCGGCCGGTAGGTAACGGTTAATTCGTTCCCCTTTACACCGAGGCTGAAGTTCTCTTTGATCCGGCCCGGGGCGAAGACCAGCATTTCAAAACTAGTTGCGGTCTTGTACACATTGACTGCAGCTCTTTGCATAGAGCGGATGAACAGGTGGCTGCCCCTGTTTCCGGTTTGATTGCCTTTTGCGGCACATGACTGATTGTAGTGCATGTTTTTTGATTTAATGTGAAAAAATAAATATCATTACAATAACAGCTGAGGCGGTTCAAATGTTTATTCAGCAGCTGGCGCACTAAAACCAGGACTTCATGCTTAAAAAAGTTGTTATCATCGGGCCGGAAAGTACAGGTAAGAGTACACTGTGCGAGCAGTTGGCGCAACATTATGAAACCACCTGGTGCCCGGAGTTTGCCCGGGAATACCTGCTGACCAATGGTATCAATTATGAATATGATGACCTGCTGACGATTGCCAAAGGCCAGCTGGCTTTAGAAGATGAATACACCCTGACACTGGAAAGAAATTCCTTACCGATGCTGGAAGACGGCGGGCATCTTCCCTTATTCATCGACACAGATATGTATGTGATGAAAGTTTGGAGTGAATTTGTCTTCAATAAATGTCACCGGTATATCTTAGACCAGATCGGGGAGCGGGAATATGATCTTTACCTGCTTTGCAATATTGACCTGCCCTGGGTGGAAGATGAACTGCGGGAATACCCTGATCCGCACACCCGAAAAAAATTATACCAGATTTATAAAGATATTATGCTGAACCAGCCCCTGCCCTGGGTGGAGATCAGCGGGGGGCACGAGGAGCGGTTTCAAAAAGCAAGAGACGCAGTTAACAAAATCTTATAAATTTTTGTGTAATAATTGCAGCGGCAGCGTCTTTATATTTAAAACCGCTGCTATGCGAAAATTTATTCCTCTCCTCGTTTTATCATTCCATATGATAAATGGCTGTGCTCAATCCCCGGTTAGTGATCGGGGTGAATTTGCCACGAACACCAATGGGCTCATGTATAACGATGGCGATATGAAAACCCTGCGATTCATCGTTGACTCTTTAAATCTCCGGTTTAAAACATGTGATCTGAACAAAAAATATTATACTACCCCTCAGGCAAGAGTTTATGCTGTTTCGTTCCGTAGCGATACCAATGATTTAAAAGCAATTATTAGTGATATGAATAATAATGTCCTGCCTTCCGTTTTGGCAAGCAGGTATAAATCCTTTATTTCAAGCACTGATACATCAAAACTCATTATCAAAAATGGAAACGACTCCTACCTGTCCGGTAATCCCTATCACGGATACGATGGCATCAGCCTAACAGAAAAAAATAAAATAAAAAATAGCGACTTCGAAAATAAGTGGACTTATATTTATTACACTAAGAAAGATTACCAGAAATACTATTCCCTGAATTGCTATTTCTTTTCGACTTCATTTACATCTATGGTGCTGCCGGATAATTATGAAAAACTGATTCAGTACGTTGATTGCATGATTGACACAGCTTCAGTTATTTATCTTACTGATAAATATGATCGGGACGGTTTTTCTTCACCAGGGGAATATCATAGCAGGATCAACAACTATTTAAATTCTGCAATGAAAATTAAAAGGCAAGGCAAAGAGGACTGGGAGTACAATTATCTTTCGAATAAAAAAATAACGCATGCAAAGCAGAATCTTTTAAAGGATCGCTATTTTATCAGTCTCGTGGAAAAAGCTGCGGAAGATTTCGAAGAGTCCGGGAAAAGCGATGATGCCCTGGAAGAGCTTATTGGCTTCTTTATTTCCAAAGAAAAAGCTTTGCATATGAAACGAAGCAGGCGTGTAATCGGTCAGTGCAGCCAAGATCAATCCCCGAGGGAACATGCCAGGAATATTGCCATACTAGCAGCAGAAGCCCATAGCTGGGATATCTTTCTTCGTGCACACCTTGATATTATGAATGACCGGTTTGAAAGAATGTCAGATGGAAGTTACGCCTGGGGACAACGCCAAACTTACCTGAAGGAATTGGAAGAACTAAATCTGAATGTAGTGGACCTGATGCTTGGTTTGACGTTAAGAGCTGAAAATGTTGCTGAAAATCATTATTACGGCACCGTCTGGCGCATGGGTAAGGCACTTACAGAAAGCAGGGAAAAAGAATTGTTCGAACAAAAGGCTATTACCATCATGAAAGATGAAACATTGGATGAATTTAACAGGGGCCTTATCTTTTTACTTTATTCTACCTATACTAACTATCTCAGCCCGGAAGAAGGGAAATTGAAAAGGGATGCTTTACGGAAAACCATAGATTCCTTTCCTGAATTTATCCGGAAAGCTATTATTGAGATGAAAGAGCCTAAAGTGAGGGAAGGATAATTAATGCCTGTTACAGATTCATATATTTGATGTATGAATCGGGTATCGCTACTTTTACAAAAACAGCATCGCCTTCTTTTTTATGCCTG
>CALRSN020000119.1:0-6895 GCA_943370865.1 Bordetella parapertussis | reverse complement strand
TTAACCGACAAAGCATTTCAAATGTATGACGACAGAGGATGTTATGTTTGGAGCGACAAAGCAGACAAAATTCGTGACATCTACATAAAAAGAAATGACTGGATTGTTGATTACCACAGGCCAGAAATCGAAGAATACTTTAATCAATGACAAGAAAAACGGCTTATAACATCGGTTTGGCAATATGGCGGCTGAAGTGCTTCTATGAAACATTTGTTCAAGGTTCAATACAGTAATTCTATTGAACTTTTGTGCTAAATTTCCACCACATCGCCAAGCCGAGAAACGTTGGCTGTAAGCTTAGACAGACCATGCAAAATCAAGAGATCAAAATATACAAGTGGAAAGACTATATAAGGAAACGTCCAGGAATGTACATTGGTGACTTACGTTTGACAGGCTTTAAACAAATGTTAGAATATTTGTTTGAAGAAATTTTGAAAGACTGCTTAGAAAATCCAATTTTTGAAATCGTCTTTTTTCAAGACACTAAGATTACAATTAAAATTTTCAATGCTGACACAAAAAAATTTCTTTTTCGAATTGACGAGCTTCAAGCCACAGATGACAGAATATCAAGTTTAGGCTTAGGTGTTTTTATAACACTAAGCTCTGATATTTCGATAGCAGTACACGACTTGCCAACTTCGGTAATATTGTTTGGACAAAAAGGAGATTTTAAAATTGCAACTACTACTTCGTCAGAGGAAGAAAAAAGTATCACAATCTCATATACAGCAGACAAAGAGATATTTAGAGATTTTGAATTAGTCTATGAGCAGGTCAATAGTTTTTTACGTCAGTTTGCTTTTTTAAACCCAAATTTAAAAATCATTAGCATAGACAAAACAACAGATGAGTTTCAAAGAAACATTTTCTTTTATCCCACAGGTGTTTTCAAACAACTTGACTATTTCATTTCCCAGCAACCTTATGGAATTCCCACTTTGCGAGTTGATATAGAGGCTAACATTGAAAAATATTCTTATAGGATTGGCATTTCATATTCAAACATTTGGCTTGACAAATCTGTCATTAAAACTTACGCAGGAAATATTGAGACCTATTTTGGTGGTTCTTTGAACAACGGTATTTTAGAAGGACTTATTTTATCGATAAAAAAAAATTGCACAAAAAGAAAATGCGGACATTGTAATAAATAGAAAACTTGTGAAAGAGCAATTGATAATTATCGCAGCGGTTAGAGGTGAGGACTTTAACTTTGAAGGAAGTGTGAAAAGAAAGCTGGGTATGCCTAAATTACAAAAGGATGTGCGACAACTTGTTTTTGAGCAAATGACAAACTATTTTGATTTAAACCCTAAAGCGACAGAAGCAATTTTAAACAAATTCAAACGATGGGAATGACCTATCCAAAAGACATCAAAGAAAAAATTGAATCCGACTTCGGCAACAAAGCCCCGGAGGTTTACAAAATCATAGAAGATGCAATCTCGAAAACTGCCTACCTAAACCATCACCGAATCATCCGTTGTATTATATTTCTTGCAGACAAAAATTTCGAAAGTTTGAAAAAAAATATTGAGAGGGCTACAAACGATCCACGAGATGTTATGCTGCTGGCAGAGTATACAAGCGTTGAAAAAGACCCGAAAAGAGTCCGCGACTTCAATAAAACTTTTTCCGAATCAGAAAAAGACGTCAGAGAATAAACCCATGTTAATCCAGAAATATAATCCACAATGGGCAGCCGACTTCCATGGCATACAAAAACTACTTACCGCAGCTTTAGTTGATCTGCCGGTTTCCATCGAACATATCGGCAGCACAGCCATTCCCGGCTTAGCCGCCAAGCCCATCATTGATATTGATATCGTAATGCAGGAACAAACAGCATTCGATACAATAAAAAACCGGTTAGCAACTATCGGGTACAGCCACCACGGCAACCAGGGCATCCCGGGCCGGGAGGTTTTTAAAAGAGATGCCACAGCGGCTGTACAGGAAGTATTGGCCAGGGTCGCTCATCACCTCTATGTTTGCCCGGTCAACAGTGAAGAGCTGCAACGGCATCTCCGGTTCAGGGATTACCTGCTCACCCACGAAGCAGCCAGGATACAGTATGAACAACTGAAATACGCAATCGCTGAAGAAGCTAACCAGGACCGGAAGCGATACGCTGTCTTAAAAGAAATAAAAGCCAAAGCGTTCATTACTGCTATTCTTGAAAAAGCAGGTCACCATCAACTATAACTGGAGAACTGCAATATCTTTTCAAATCCATTATTTGATCTTCTCCTTCGGCCGTTTCACTTTTTGTACCGGTGTATTATCTTTCCAGCGCCATAAATGCACACAAGCATAAGTGCGGTAAGGGCTCCATTTGGCAGATATCCGTAAGAGATCTTGTTGGAATTGCTTTTTATCGCTGCGGTCCAGTTTATACAAACCGATCATGGCGTTTTGTATGCCCAGGTCATCAATGGCAAATACATCTTCCCGGCCCAGGGCAAACATCAGCAACATTTCCACCGTCCACCGTCCCACTCCCTTAATCACCACCAGGTACTCGATCACTTCTTCATTACTCATCTTGCCCAGCTTTTTGGCGTCCATACCAAAATCAATTTCAAACTGCGCCACATTCTTTACATAACTCACTTTGGCATTGCTGAGACCAATGGCCCGTAGTTGTTCTGAAGGAGTGGCGATGATTTGTTGTGCCGTGGGTTCCTTGCCGCCGTATAAACCGATGAACCGTTTATAGATCACATCTGCCACTTTGGTGCTCAGCTGCTGGCTCATGATGGAAGCACAGAGATAGATGCAGATATTCTTCCGTTTCTTTAACCGGTGTGGTTCAGCAGTGGCTAACAGTTTACCTAACTTTTTGTCTTTGGATAAGTGGGCGATGTACTCCATATTTATTTCAAATGAAAAATAAATATAGAGCATTGGGCGTAAAGATCAGGCTTCAGCCCATAGTTTAAACTCCGCCACCCGGTCCCGGCTGATGACCATCTCTTCTGCCTGCGGTGCCCCTTTCACCGAAAGTTTTAACCGGCTGTTGTAATAAGGCTTCACCTGCTGAATGGCATTGATGTTAACGATAAATCGCCTGTTGAGGCGAAAGAAATATTGCGGGTCCAATTGTTCTTCTAATCTTTCCAGCGTATGATCCACGAGGTAGCGGTTACCTTCTGTATCCACCAGGTGAACGATCTTATTATCCGCCTGGAAAAAAGCGATGTTATGGCTGTCAATAAAAAATAAACGCTGCCCTACTTTACCCAGGAACCGTTTTTTATACCGGCTGTGCTGCCACTCGGGCATCAGTTTATTAAAATCAACGGCTGAAAAGGAAACCGATAAGGACCTGAATTTATTGAGGGCTGTACCGAGTGCTTCCAGCGTTACCGGTTTTAAGATATAATCAATGCTGAACATTTTGAAGGCATCCAGTGCATACTGGTCATAAGCTGTGGTAAAGATCACCGGCTTATTATAACTTACCTGTTTGAATATTTCGAAACTATGCCCGTCGGATAAATGAATATCGAGTAATAAGAGATCAGGATGCGGACGATGCCGGAGATAGTGCACCGTTTCTTCAATGCTTTCCAGGCAGGCCAGTACTTCCACAGCAGGGTCATACTCTTTCAGCAGGGTTTGCAATCGTTCAGCCGCCAGTTGTTCATCTTCTACAATGATCACTTTCATAGCTGGATAAGATAGTTGGTTAATTAAGTTGCAGCAAAGGAAGTATGACTTCAAACTCCTCCGCCGTCTTCCTTACTATAACATCCCGGCCGCTGATCAGTTCATACCGCTTCATAATATTTTGCAGGCCGATCTTCGTGGAGGGTTCCACCACCTGCCGGGGCTGCAAATTATTCTTCACCACCAGGGTTTGGGCACCATTGGTATGGATATCAATATGTAATGGTTTATGGCGGGAAACAATATTGTGCTTGATCGCATTTTCGATCAGCATTTGCAGGGCCGCCGGCACCACATGCCATGTTTTATACTGATCCGGAATATTGATGGCCACCGTTAGTCCCTGGTCAAACCGTTTCTGTAATAAAAAAAGATAGGGTTGAATAAATTCCAGTTCCGACCGCAGTTCCACCAGTTCTTTTTCCTGGTTGTTTAAGATATAACGGTAAACCTTGGAGAATTCTTCAATAAAATGATTGGCTTCGGGATTGTCTTTGATCACCATACCCGACAACACATTCAGGTTATTAAACAGGAAATGCGGGTTGATCTGGCTTTTGATCAGCTGCATTTGTGCCTGCGAACTGTTGCGCCGCAGTTCCTCTGCTTCGGCCCATTGCCTCCGGTATTCCCGGAAGAAGAACAGGATAGCATTGAGCAAATGAAAAAATAAATTGATCAGGCTGGCATAAATGATATTCAGCTTAAGCGGGTTGCTGTTTTCCTGCCAGCTGTACCCGTGCAGGATATTACCAACGAGATAGACCACCAGCACAGCAGCTGCAAGAGCTACGATATTGCCGGCAAAAAAGAAAAAAGCCAGGAACCGGATCTTGGTCTTTGCCCCAAGGAATCTTTTTTTGAACCAGGGTTTGATGAGCCTGTTCCCTTCCCAAGTAAGAAAAGTGATACCGGCGATCGTCAGCAACGCATAATACCATTCGATATCAATATCGAAATAATGATACACGTTGCACAGGGCTGTATTCATAAATGTATACAGCGAGAGCAACAGGATAAACAGGTATCTGTAACGGTGACTGAACATAGATCATTCCTTTAAGTAAGTCCCGCCCCGGTAATGGCCGGGACGGGACAAAGGTTTTTCAGAGGGGGTACCTGGTTATAGCAATGAGTTAGGGTATTAAAACTCTGTCGATAAGGTGTACAACACCATTACGGCATACAATGTTCGTAGCGGTGATATTTGATCGGTTGCCGCCGTTACCATTCCCGGTAATTGTCGGGCCACCGCCGGTTCCGTTGGTCAGGTTGATCGTGGTATTGCCACCCGCCAGCATAGCCAGGTTACCATTGGCCAGGTCAGAAGAGAAAGCCCTGCCGCCTCTTACATGGTACCGCAATACAGCCAGCAAAGTAGCCATAGGAATATCATCAATTTTTGAAAGACTTAAAGCTCCCAGTAATTGTGTGAACGCTGCATTCGTAGGCGCAAACACGGTAAGCGTTGCAGAACTTAATGTACCTGCTAATGACGGATCACCACCGGGACCATTAGTAGCCCGTAATACTGCTTTTACCAACGAATCCAACCCGGCAGCTGTTGCTGTTTGTACAATATTACCAGCCGGGGGAGTCAGTACACGGCCAATACGATGGATCACACCATTGGAAGCACTGATATCAGCTTGTGTAACCTGGATACCATTTACAAAAACTCCGCTGCCGTTTTTAGTTACAAATACTGAATCACCACTGGCGGTAGTTACTTTGGCATTGGGGCCGGCGGGCACATCGGCTGCCACCACTTTAGCACCCAGTGTATGATACAGAAGAATATTGGATACCTGTGCAGGTGTTAATGCATTCAAGGCGGCCTGGTCAATGCCTGCTGCTGCAAAAGCGGCATTATCGGGAGCAAACACCGTGAAAGGGCCTGCGCCACTCAGTGTGCCTTGTAAATTAGCTTTCAACACAGCGGCTTCCAGCGTACTGAAATCGCCACTGGCCACCACCACCCCGGTGATCGTATTATCAACTGGAGGATCATCGTCCTTATCACAACTGGTAAAGACAACCGGTATACTTAAGGCCAGCATGAGACCTGTTTGACGGAAAAAATTTTTGAGTTCCATAGTTAAATTGTTTTGTTTAAGTAAATGACAACTAACAGGAACAGATAATACCGCTACAGGAGTGAATCGTTGTGCCGGTGGAGTGAACCGTAGTTAGTAAAGGATGAGTTTGTTTAAGCTTTTTTACCGGGCAATAAAAAACCCGGCGCTTTCGCACCGGGTTGAAGAAAAATATGAATGCTGTTACTCCAAGTTCCAACTCATCTCTCCACCCTTCTCATCTTTTAAGGTGATACCGAGTGCGGCCAGCTGGTTCCGTATTTTATCCGAGGTCGCAAAATCCTTTTTCCCTTTTGCTTCTTTGCGGATATCGATCAGCAATTGCATCACTCCCTGTAATTTGCTATTGTCTGCTTCGGTTACTCCTTTCAAACCAAATATATCTTCCAGCCAGGTTTTGAAGGATGTTTGCAAGAGTTGAAAGGTTTCTTTCGTTAAGGCCCCCACCGGGATGATCTTATCTTTCACCGAGTTGATCACCGGTACGATCTCAAACATATTCGCCAGCACTTTCGCCGTACTGAAATCATCGTTCATGAATTCAGGAAATTCAGCGACCAGTTTTTTTACCTTCTCTTCCAGTTCTGCATCCGGTCCTTCTTTCCCGGGTTCATAACTCATAGCCTGCAACTTTTCATACGCATCCCATAAACGCTTCAATCCTTTTTCTGCTGCCACCAATGCTTCATTACTGAAATCCAGCGTACTGCGGTAATGTGTTTGCAGGATGAAAAAACGGATCGTCATCGGGTGAAAGGCTTTTTCCAGGATCGGGTGGTTGCCGCTGAACAGTTCCGTTAGTTTGATCACATTGTTATAACTCTTGCCCATCTTGCGGCCGTTAATGGTGATCATGTTATTATGAATCCAGTAACGAACCGGCGCTGCATGATTGCAGATAGTACTCTGTGCAATCTCACTTTCATGGTGCGGGAACAACAAGTCCATACCACCCCCATGAATATCAAACTGTGCGCCGAGGTATTTGGTGGCCATGGCCGAGCACTCAATATGCCAGCCAGGAAAACCAACACCCCAGGGGCTTTGCCAGCGCATGATATGTTCCGGTGCCGCACTTTTCCATAAGGCAAAATCAGCCCGGTCCTTTTTTTCTTCCT
>CALRSN020000118.1:0-6901 GCA_943370865.1 Bordetella parapertussis | reverse complement strand
ATTAAAAATACCGGGTTATGTAAGCCTTTTGAATCAATACCTGCGTATTGATGAGCCCCAAAAAGCATTGGATTACCTGAATTCTTCTTCGGGTGATAACCTGAAAAAATACCTGCGCAACTTTGGTATGGCCCCGGTGATTGACCAGGCTTACGGCGTAACGTATACAGAGTTGGGCCGGTTTGACTCAGCAAAAATGTACTTAGAGAAGGCACGGCCTATGTTTGAGAACAGTAGTAATGAAACTAATAAGGTCAACTTTTACGCACAGCTTGCGTCTTTTTATCGGAAATCAGGGGATAAAAAAAATGCAATTGACTATTACCTCAAAGTAAAAGAGATCAGCGAGAAAAATGGTTTACTGGAAAATGTGAGAAGATCAGCTCAATACCTCGATACATTATACCGGCAATCCGGGGATTTTGCGACAGCCGGTATATATAATGGGATCTATTACCAGTATAAAGACAGTATTGAGACATTGAAGAGAGAAAAAGAACTGACACAAGTGGAGGCAGCCGATGAACAACAAAGGCAGGAAAAAGCAGTGAAAGAAAAAGCAGAAAAAGACCGGCAACGGAATAACATCCAGTACCTCGCCATTACCATCGGTATCGTAGCTTCATTTATAGGCCTGGTAGTATTAGGGATGTTCAAAGTATCGGCCACCACCATCAAAATGATAGGGTTCTTCGCCTTCCTGATGTTCTTCGAGTTCATTTTCCTGATTTTCAAAAAGAACATTTATTCTATCACCAACGGAGAGCCCTGGAAAGATCTGCTCTTCATGATTGGGCTGGCTGCATTATTATTGCCGCTCCATCACTGGCTGGAACATAAAGTAATACACTATCTCACATCTCATAACCGGCTTACATCGGCAGGGCATCATATAAAAAGAAGACTTTTCAGGCGGGCAAAAGAGGGAGAAGAATAATACAGGACTTACCTTTGCCGGAAATTAACCCGGTTTGATAGTTATTGATAAGATATTGATCAGCGAAGATGTCGTAGATAAAAAATTTGTTTGTGACCTTAGCAAGTGTAAAGGTGGTTGCTGCGAGGATGGTGCAGCCGGTGCACCATTGAGTAAAGAAGAGTTGCAACTGGTAACAGACTTGTATGAAAAAGTGAAGCCTTACCTGACCAAAGATGCAATTGCAGAGATTGAGAAGAAGGGAAAGTATGTATATGACACAGAATTTGAGTGGGTAACGCCGACGCTGGACAGTGACCATGAAATTTGTGTATATGGCATCCGTGGCGAGAATGGTATTATCAAATGTGCTTTTGAACAGGCCTATAATGAGGGTGTGATTCCCTGGAAAAAACCGATCAGTTGCCACCTCTATCCCATTATTGCTAAAAAAGGCAAACATGGAGATTACGAAAGAGTAAACTATGAACCAAGGGAAACAATGTGTAGCCCGGCCTGCGCTTTAGGTGAGAAACTGAAAGTGCCGGTGTACCAGTTCCTGAAAGAACCGATCATCCGGATGTGGGGAGAAGATTTTTATAATGCACTTGATACAATTGCAAAAGGTGAGTGGGAAGAAATCGATTTTAAAGAATAAGTTGTCATCAATTATTTAACCCAGTTGTAGTGAAAGAAACAGCCGCCGATTTTATTGCCAAGAGCACTATCAAAGCTGCCGATAAAGAGCACCGGCGCAAGATCAATTTTAATATTGGTAAATACAATGCCGTGGTGCCCCACGGGAAAGAGCAATTTACGGATGTGCATTTGGCCCGGGAAAGAGCTAAAAATATCAAATGGCGGGCTATTGAAACATTAGACAAACAGCTGGAAGATTTTGAACTGGCCATCAGCAAACGGGGTGCTAAAGTAATATGGGCGGAAGACGCACAGCAGGCATTGGATGCTATTCAGAAAATATGTGAGGCAAAGAATTGCAAAACACTGGTGAAAAGTAAAAGTATGGTGACGGAAGAAATTCACCTCAATGATTTTTTAGAAAAGATTGGGGTGGAAAGTGTGGAGACTGACCTCGGCGAGTATATTCAACAATTGGATGGTGAGCCACCTTATCATATTGTTACACCGGCTATGCATAAAAGCAAAGAAGATGTAGCAAAACTCTTTGCAGAAAAATTAGGAACCGATCCCAAAGCAACGCCACAACAATTAACACTGACTGCCAGGAAGATATTAAGAGATAAATATGTGCAGGCAGAGATTGGTGTCACCGGGGCTAATTTTATTATTTCAGATATTGGCGGTATTGCCGTGACCGAGAATGAAGGAAATGCCAGGTTGAGTTGTGCGTTTCCTAAAACACATATTGTAATTGCAGGTATCGAGAAAGTGATACCTTCCCTGCATGACCTGGCTTTGTTCTGGCCGTTACTCTCTACGTTTGGAACAGGACAAAAAGTAACAGTTTATAATACGATCGTTTCAGGTCCAAAGCAAGAAAATGAAACAGACGGCCCTGAGGAAATGTATGTTATACTACTGGATAACGGACGTACAAATATCCTGGCCAATGAAAAGCAACGGGAAAGCTTATACTGCATCCGGTGCGGGGCCTGTCTGAATGCCTGCCCCGTGTATAAAAATATTGGCGGTCATGCCTATGGAGGTACATATAGCGGCCCGATAGGTTCAGTGATCACTCCACACCTGAAAGGAATGGAAGAGTGGAAACATCTCAGTCATGCTTCTTCTCTTTGTGGTAATTGTACAGAAGTGTGTGCGGTGAAAATCAATCTCCACGAATTGTTATTAGAAAACCGTCATGAAGCAGCGCAAGAGGGATATGCGCCATTTGCTGAAAAAATGATCTGGAAAGGCTGGAAGATGGCGATGTTGCGCAGAAGCTGGATGAATATGGCGAATGGGAATATGAAAACAAAACTGATCAATAAGGTAGCCAGCTCCTGGACCTCCCACCGGGGTAAACTGGATTTCCCGAAAAAATCCTTCAATCAGCAATGGAAAGAAAAATTTGGCAACAAGTGATCTAGTTGCAACCGATCATGAATAACCAGGTCAGCTATTATAATCGCTTCGGCAAACAGTTTGAACAAAGTATACTGGATTGCCCCGAGCCTGCACTATGGACGACTGATTATGCCAAAAAAGGCCGGGTGTACCAGGAAATGAAAATCCGTGTTGCGCAGCAACAAGCATTAATTACAGGCACTTTCGTAAAAGATGAACCTGTACTGGATATTGGATGTGGTTTTGGCCGCCAGGCTTTTTTGTTGGCACAGCACGGTTTCAGCGTAACAGGAACAGATACCAGTGATGTATTTATTGACATAGCGAAGAAATTATTTGATAAATACGGATATGAAGGTCAGTTTTATTGTATTGATCTGCTGAAAGGGGAAAGGCCGGACGGGTCTTATAAACAACTTTTATTGCTGGATGTGCTGGAACATATCAGGCCTTTTCAACGGAGAAAGTTCATTAAACAAATTTTCCAACTGGCGGCGCCGGGTGCAAAACTCATCATCTCTTTACCGCATGTCAAGAAACGGTTCAGTTCACAGGTGAATAACAGGATTAGGAAGCAGATAACACAACATTTTACTTATTTTACCAACAGGGAAGAACATCCTTATCCCATACTGGGGAGGAAGGATATTTTAAAATATATACAGGGCTTATTCAGTATTGAAAGCGAATTAATCTCCCCTGAAACAGATTATTATGTTTTAAGAATAATATAGGCTTGCTGGTTTACACTCCCCATATCAACAACAGGATCCGTTACAGTATGGATTTTACCGGTACCGAAATTACCGGTCAGCCCTTTGCTGTTACTGATGATATTGATGTCTTTAGGAATTTCAGTAGTCCAAAGATCAATTATAGCAGTGACCCTGTTGCAACAAGCGAATACTGGATAAAGCCGCACTCATTGTTGACAGAGAAGGGTATCCATCCGCAGTCAATTACTGTTTTTGAAATGAATGGAACAAAAGCATTTTTTAAAACAGGAGGTGATTTTCCATTTGATATATTCGCTGCCACTTTTTACCTGCTCAGCCGCTACGAAGAATATTTGCCGCACCGGAAAGATATATACGGCCGATATGCTCATGAAAATTCTTTGGCTTTCAGGGAAAATTTCCTCGCTGTTCCACTGGTGAACCAATGGCTTTTTTCGTTTAAGGATTCGTTGCAAAGTAAGTTTCCATCTTTACCTATACGGGAACGGAAATTTTCATTCCTGCCCACTTATGATATTGATGAAGCCTTTTCTTATAAGTATAAAGGTTGGTTCAGAACAGCCGGTGCTTTATTCAAGGCTATGCTTAATGGAAACTGGGATAAAATAGCTGAAAGAAGAAAGGTATTAAAAGGAGAAATGCAGGACCCTTATGATTCCTACGAATGGATGGACGCTTTGCATGAACAGCATCAATTGCATCCCCGGTATTTTTTCCTTATGGCTCAGCAAACGGGTAAATACGATAGGAACATTTTGCCCGATGAAGCTGCGTTTAAGTCAATTGTAAGGCAGCATGCCGGTAAATATGATATTGGGATTCATCCTTCCTGGCAGAGTGGTGATAAGCCGGAATTGATCAAGGAGGAAATGGGTGTATTGGAAAATTTGACCAGCACTAAAATCATTTCATCCCGGCAACATTTTATAAGGCTGACATTACCCCAAACATTTCGTTACCTGGTCGAAGCCGGCATTAAAGAAGATTTTTCGATGGGTTATGGCAGTATCAATGGATTCAGGGCATCTGTCGCTTCGCCTTTTTACTGGTACGACCTCGTGAGAGAAGAGAAAAAAGAGTTGCTGCTCTATCCCTTCTGTTATATGGATGCCAATTCATTTTTTGAACAAAAATATTCTGCTCAGCAGGCACTGGAAGAGATGCGCCAGTATCATAAAACTGTGAAAGAAGTAGATGGATTGCTGATCACACTCTGGCATAATACCTTTTTAGGGACCGATAGTTTATTCAAAGGCTGGAGGGAGACCTACGAGCAATTTATCAGGGAAGTGACTGTTTAAATTCCTTCAGCTTCTGGTTGCTCCGGGGCAGGAATAGCTTTGAATGCTTTGTTGACAAGATAAACTCCCAGTAAGGTTACCAGGCCACCGACAACAATAAAGATCGTCAGGTTTTCCCCGAACAATAAGGCACCGAGCAAAACAGCGACCATCGGGTTGATATAGGCATAAATGGAAGTTTGTTCAGTGGGCAAATGTTGCAAGGCATATAAATAAGCAATGAAAGCCAGTAATGATCCAAAGATGACGAGATAGGCAATAGCCGCCCAGGACTGCCAGGGAATAGCGGTCAACGCAACTGCCCTGCCTGTCGCCGAGGAAAAAGAATACAATACAATCGCACTGATGATCATTTGCAAGCCGAGACTGAAATAGGGATTAAAATTCAGAGCTTGTTTTTTTGTATACAAAGTGGCGAATGCCCAGGTCCAGGTAGCAATAACTGATAATGTAATTCCCCAAAGAAATGCCGAATCTGCAAAATCTTTCAGGTGGTCACTGAAAATAATACAAACTCCACCGAAGCCCAGCAATAATCCAAGGATTGCTTTAACGGGAATTTTTTCTTTGGAAATAAATAATCCGATAATCACTATCCACAACGGGAAGATGGCCCCGATAATGGCGCCCAACCCTGCCGATATCTTAAATTGTAATGCAAGGGTGCTGAGTCCGTTACTCAGCATGAAATTCAGAAAACTCAAAACCAGTATGGGTATCCATTCTTTCCCTTTTGGTAATGCTGAACCTTTGATCAGGAAGAAACAGACATAGCATGTTCCTCCAATGAATTGACGAATCGCTGCCATCTGCAGGCCATCGGGGATATATTGAACTCCTTCTTTGGAAGCGATCCAGGTGGTACCCCAAAAGAAGCAAACCAATGCCAGTGCAAAGATGGCTTTGCTTCTGGTCCCTTTTTTCCGGATGGTCAAAGGATTAAAGACCGATAATTTCCTTAAAGAATCAGCAGAGGATTGGACAATGGTTTTATGAAAATCAAATATGTTCATTAATGTTTAAAATGACGCATACCAGTTATGATCATCGCCAGGTTATGATCTTTACAATATTCAATGGAATCATTATCTCTTATGGAACCTCCGGGCTGGATAAAACAGGTAATGCCTGCCTCATGTCCCAGTTTTACACAATCATCAAAGGGAAAGAAAGCATCACTGGCCATAACGGCACCATGCAGATCAAATTTAAATTGTTTGGCCTTGTCAATTGCCTGGGTAAGTGAATCAATACGACTGGTCTGTCCACAACCCTTGCCTACTAATTGTTTATTTTTTACCAGGGCAATGGCATTCGACTTTAAATGCTTGCAGACCAGGTTGGCAAAGAGCAGGTCCTGTTTTTCAGCTTCTGTCACCGTTCTTTTAACCGTGCCGGTCCATTCGCTGAAATTACCATCATCAATACCTTGTGCCAAAACTCCGTTTAATATACACTTGTACTGAACTTTTCCTGTTGGCTGTGCCTTTAACTCTAAGAGGATCCTGTTTTTCTTGGATTTCAATACTGCCAGTGCTTCATCATCATAGGCTGGCGTAATCAATACTTCAAAGAATATTTCGTTGATCGCATCAGCTGTGGCTTTATCAATGGTTCCATTACAAACTAATACACCACCGAATGCACTGGTTGGATCACCGGCCAATGCGGCATCCCAGCTTTCTTTTACTGAAGATCTTTGCGCTATACCGCAAACATTGGTATGCTTGATAATGGCAAAAGTAGTATCGTTGAACTCTTTGATCAGTTGCAGAGCAGCGTCAACGTCCACAAGGTTATTATAGGAAAGCTCTTTTCCATTCAACTGGTTGAATAATTCATCCAGGTTGCCATAGAATACACCTGACTGATGCGGGTTCTCGCCATACCGCATTGTC
>CALRSN020000117.1:0-6939 GCA_943370865.1 Bordetella parapertussis | reverse complement strand
GGTGGTTCATCACGATACAGTTGCCAATACCATGCTTAGTGCCCAGTAAATAACTAAGCCCATAGCTGACCGCATGTGCCACTCCCACCTGTGAATACGCAATGCTCATACCGCCTGCATAGGAAGCCATCATCAGCATATCATCACATTCTTCATCCCATTGAGCTTTGTTCACAAATACTTTCTGGCATAACTGCAAGGCTTTTTCACCATAGCTCTTACTGAACTCGTTTAAATAAGTTCCTTCCAAACTTTCAATGCAATGGATATAACAATCCATGCCGGTATAGAAACGCTGGTTGGCCGGTGCGTTAGCGGTCAGTTCCGGGTCAAGAACGATCTGGTCAAAAGGGGTGAAATCAGAATTCATCCCCAGCTTTTTTGTCGGACCGGTTAATACCGTTGTTCTTGATACTTCGGCTCCCGTACCACTAAGGGTGGGAATACCTACTTTATATACACCCGGGAATTTCACCAGGTCCCAGCCCTGGTAATCAGCCGAAGAGCCGGGATTGTTCATCATTAAAGAAACGGCTTTGGCCAGGTCCATCGTACTGCCACCGCCAATTCCAATAACACCGCTGACGGAGCCAAATTCTTCTTTCAGTTGCTGCGCCAGTTTATCAACGTAAGTTGTTTTGGGTTCATAGGTCACATCCACGAAGATCACTTTGTCATTTTCTCTTACCGGGATACGGTTCACCAAGGGTTTACCATCGAAGAAATGATCTACTAAGAACACCATCGGTTTACCATCCTGGCGATGCGGGGCAATGATCTCATCCAACTGGTTAAAACTTCCGCGGCCATAGACCACAAAGCCGACCATTTTAAAATTTCTGAATTTCATAATTAGTTATTTACCACAGATTTCACGGATGAAGGCACAGAGAACACAGTTATAGTATAAGCCGTTTAATCCCCTTTTTCAAATCTGCTACATTAAAATTGATAAGCAAACCTACTTTAGATTCGGATAATTTCAAATAAGTTAAAACCTGTGCGGTATGAACATTTGTCAGTGACTCCACAGATTTTATTTCTACCACAACCATACTTTCAACAAACAAGTCAATTCTGTAGCCAATTTCTAATTTTACCTCTTCGTAAATTAATGGCAAAGGTTTTTCCTTTTCTACAAAAAGCCCGGTTTTTGATAACTCATAATACAAACACTCTTTATAGGAACTCTCGAGTAAACCCGGCCCGAGGCCTGAGTGAACTTTAAAAGATGCGCCAATTATCCTTCCAGTGATGTCGTTTATGTGCTCTAAACTGTGCAATCTGTGTTTGCTTAAATCAGTGTTATCGGTGGTTACAGAGCGAAGATAACAACAATAAAAAACCCCGCTGCAGGCGGGGTAATAAATATAATACAGGCAACTTACTCTGCTTTCACCAGGCTCATTACCTCATCTTTTCCATTTAATAATTTTAGCACCCCGTTTTTGATAGTGAAATGGGTCACGGTACCCAGGGCCGACAGGAAAACAGATTCTCCGTTACCCGGGCAGGCCATTTTGGTGGAGGCTAACGGACCAAGATTGATCTTATTTCCGGCTAATACACGGAAAGAACCAGTGAGATTATTACAACCACTGTTTCCGGATACACGAAGGACCCCGGTATCAAAATTCAAAAAAGGGATCCTTTTGCCAAACAAAGCAGCTATATCGTTTTGCCCGGTAAGTGATTGCAGGGTCCATTTGGCATTTAATGTATCATTCATGACGCTTAGTTTTTTACCACCGGAGCAGGAAACAGCCAATAACGAAATCACTATGGCGGTAATCATTATATTTTTCATTGCATAAATTTTCACCATGGATGATGAATGCTGTTGGATTACATACAAGGAAAAGTTAACAAAAAAAGGATTTTTAAAGCAGGTTGATCAGGAAGAAATAAAGCTTTTGAATTTTATACAATCCGGGAAAAATATACCATCTTAGAAAAAAATAAGAACAGGATGCCCCAAAACACACAAACCATTAATGCTGCAGGATATAATGCGTCAACATTACAAGCCCTCGCTTATGGTACACTGAAAGAGTTAGGCTGGACCATAAAATATGCAGGAGAAAATATCTTTTTAGGGTATACGCCCCGCAGCTGGAACAGGAACGACAACGAGATAACGGTTCAAACTGAAGAGGGTTTGCTGACGGTGACCAGCAAAATGGTGCATAATGAGTCGTTTGACATGATGGGAAGGACAAAAAAAGATGTTACCAATTTTATTGCAGCCTTCGAAACGGTAAAAGCAAGAACTGCCGGGCAAGAAACTTCAGAGTGGATGGCGGCTATAGCGCAACTCAAAGAAACTACGATCATCGCTGCCGAACAGGAAATAAAACAAGCGGAAGAGGTAGATAAGGCCATGAACCTGTCAACGGGAAATCTTTATGTCACCTATGCGATTATAGCGATCAATTTTATTGTGTTTATCCTGATGGCTTTGGACGGGGCCGGTTTATTTGAACCGGACGGGAGGATACATGCCAAGTGGGGAAGTAACTATTCACCGCTTACACTGAGTGGTGATAGCTGGAGATTGGTTACAAGCACATTCATTCATTTTGGTCTTATTCATATCCTGATGAACATGTATGCTTTGTATTCGATCAGTGTTTACCTGGAGCCCATGATCGGGAAATTAAAATTTATAACCGCTTATTTAGCTACCGGGATTTTAGCCAGCCTCACCAGTCTTTGGTGGCATAGCGAAGGGACGAACAGTGCCGGTGCATCAGGAGCTATATTTGGTATGTATGGCTTATTCATTGCCCTGTTACTGACAAAACTCATACCTGATGTGATTCGCAAGGGTTTATTACCCGGCATTGCTGTTTTTGTTATTTACAACCTGGCATATGGAATGAAGGGAGGTATTGATAACGCTGCACATATCGGTGGATTGGTCAGTGGTTTTGTTATCGGGTTTATTTATTCTGTTGCTCTTAAACAGGAGAAAACTGAAAAAAAGGCGACTTGGGCATTACCCGCTGTGGCAATACTTACGATTACCGCCACTGTTCTTTACCTGCAAAATCACCATGCACCAGCGGCGGAACGAAATGCAGCTATGACGGAAATAAAAGGAGCATCGTATAAAGACAGTGAGAAATTCAATGACCGGCTCGCTGAGTTTGGTGAACTGGAAAAGAAAGCCATATCTGTTTTTGATAACAGGGAAATGACAGACGAAGAGTTTAAAAAGCAAATACAGGAAACCGCTATGCCACAGTGGGAGCAGGCGGAAACAATGCTTGCTAAAACGAAAAGCTATGATATTCCCAAAGAAATGCATGCCAGGGCAGCCAAACTGATCGAATATATTGGCTTACGCAAAGAGGAGCTAAATCTGCTGATTAAAATGATTGATACGGGTGAGCAGGAAAAATGGATGCCCGAATTAAATGAGGTAAGGGAAAAAATGGGAGCCGTAATTGATGAAATTTCAAAACTATAAGAGGCCGGCTGCTCTCTCCAAATCTTCCGGGGTATCAATTTCCACACCCATATAATCCACCACGATCATGCGGAGCGGAATACCGTTTTCAAGATAACGGAGGCATTCAATTTTTTCAGCGGCTTCTAATGGCGTGATGGACCATTGAGTAAAATTCATCAGGGCATTTTTTCGGAATGCATAGACACCGATATGTTCATAAAAAGTTATAGGGGCATTTTTATCTCTCTGGTAAGGAATTACTGAACGGCTGAAGAATAAGGAATTCATATTCTTGTCAACCGCCACTTTTACAAAATTGGGGTCATCAATCTCTTCTTGTTTGGTGAGCACCTGCATCATGGATGCTACCTGTACGGAAGGATCATTGAATTGCTGTAACAGTTTTTCTAACGGCTCTCTTTTTACAAATGGCGTATCACCCTGTACGTTCACAATAATATCAACATCCATATCTGCTGCCGCTTCAGCAATACGGTCGCTGCCGCTTTCATGTTCCTGCTTACTCATCACCGCTCTACCACCTGCCGCCGTGATCTCTGTAAAGATGATATCACTGTCGGTGACCACCACCACTTCATCAAACAAGCCTGTTGCCATCGTGGCATCATAGGTATGACGGATAACTGTTTTATCACCCAATACCTGCATCAGCTTGGCAGGAAATCGGGTGGCTGCGTAACGGGCCGGTATCATGGCGATCTTTCTCATGCTGCAAAACTACACCCCCGACCCGGTAAAAATCACCAGCTGGTTATCTATTTGGTACATTTCAAAGAAAACAACGGCCCCATCGGCGTACTCCAGTTTTATTTTTTTGTACCAGGGATTATCGCCCAGCATTTCTTTTTCTACCTTGATATCATATTCTACTTCGCCTTTTTTAATCGTTTTATTTTCGGTGGGGAATTCATCTTTATCGTTGAAAATATCCTTGAACTCCGGGATCAGCCTCACCAATAAAAATCCCTGGGTCAATGTAAAACCGGGAATAAAATAAGCGGAGGAATTATATTCATATCCCAGGTGCTCGTGCCATTCCGCTCCATTCTTAAACAGTTGTTTCTGTATTTCCCAGCCGCCTTCTTCAATATTATCCATCTTACCCGATTTCACCACCAGCTTTGCACCAAATACAGGCGATAGCTGCGCCAGGTATTCTTTCATGGTCTTAATGGTTGCTTTGGGTGGAGCCACTGGGAAAAGATATGTGTTCACCACGTATCCTGTTTTACCATTGAAGGTGGTTTTGGCCCAGGCACCAACGATCCCCTCAGTAGTAATGTTAACGATCTCTTCCGGGTAATTAACCGAGATCTTCGTACCATAAGGGATCTTACCAATCACCGTTGCTTTGGCATCGGGTTTATCCCGCATACTTAATCCCGAACGGGCAGCGACATATAAATTATTTTGTGCAGCAGCCAATAGCGATGTGAAAAGCATCGCCAGCAGGATGATTTTTTTCATATGAAAAGTTACTGGATGTAAATATCAGGAATCTAACTTTCCGAAAGGTTTCTTGAGTAATAATAAGATATCCTCATCTTTATCGGCCGGGTAATGGCGGTCAAGTCCATATTTGATCTGGTCAATATCCAGCTTGCTGAAAGTACCCAGAAAACGATCCCAGATGGAAAACACAGCCCCATAATTACTGTCTGTATACGGTTGTTTCCAGTGATGATGCACTTTGTGCATATTAGGTGAGATAAGCACATAGCTCAGCAGGTTGTCAAGCTTTTTAGGTAAACGCATGTTGGCATGTGTAAAGGCGGTAGTCAGCACCACCAGTGTCTGGTACAGCATTACTGCATACATCGGGGCACCGGAAATAAAAATGAGTAACATAAAAAAGATTCCACGAAGTAAACTATCTCCGGGATGATGACGAAGACCTGTGCTTACGTCCACATTGGTATCACTGTGGTGGATCAAATGAAAACGCCAGAGAAATTTATTTTTATGCATAATGACATGCACCAACCAGCTGCTGAAATCAAGGGCCATGACGCCAATGAACAGTGTTAGTCCAATACCAGCTCCCAGCCAGTACACCAAACCAAACTGCTGATCCATGCACCAGTCAGATAATAGTACAATAAAAATGGCCAGGAAAGTATGAATGATCAAATGGATAACGGTGAAAAAAAAATTTACAGCAGCATGCCGCAATTTTGTTTTCTTATACCGCATCGGCAGTAATGGAATGGCACCTTCAATGATCCAGAAAATCAGCAGGCCACCTACTAAAAAAGCCATCCGTTCAAGAGGCCTGTTCTCCAGGGTTTGGAAATAATGTAAAATGGAATACCACATGGCAGATGAATATGAATGAAAAGTTACGAATAAAACAGTTACACTAAGAAGGGATATCGTCGAACTCTTTGTGGCAATTATTGCACACATAATGTTTTACCTGCATGTTTGTTCCTTCCTTAGTTAACGTTCTAGAAAGTAAAGCTATAATTCTGCCAAAGGGGATTTTTTTTAAAGCGTCTGCATGGTTTTCTGTAACATACCGGATCTCAAATCCAGATGAATGACAATCAGGGCATGATAAATAATTCAAATATTCAATCTCAGCTTCTTTAATTACTTCGGCAGCTCTTTCGGCTTGTGAATCGTAAACCATTAGCCGGATACCAGAAGACATACTCATCATTGTGACCGTATTTTCATCCTCCAGGTGACAGTTAATTCCCTCTTCTTCAAGCATTGATAGGGCAATATTGGCTTCAATATAATTAGCGAATGTTTTTAAAAGAATAAAACCCATTGCTGAAAATTAAAAAAAAGCCCACCAAAAAGTGAGCTTTTAAAATTACATGATTAATAAAACGATTATTGATTCAGCATCAATGGCATCACCAGCATCAGTAGTTCTTCGTTCTCATCACTTTCGGTGGGTTTGATCAAGCCGGCCTTGGTGGGGGTTGATAATTCCACATTCACATCATCACTGTCAGCCGCATTCAGCATTTCAATCAGGAACTTGGCGTTGAAAGCGATCATCAGGTCTTCGCCGTTGTACTGGCATTTCATTCTTTCATTTCCTTCAAAGCTGAAATCCACATCCTGTGCTGCCAGTTGTAATTCGCTGCCACTGATACTCAGCGCCACCTGGTTGGTGCTCTTATTACTGAATACGCTTACCCGGCGCAGGGCACTTTGGAAATCGTTTTTATTCACCGTCAGGCGATAGGGGTTATCCGCAGGGATCACCACTTTATAATCAGGGAAACGGGCATCGATCAGGCGGCAGCTCATTTGCGTGGTGCCGTGTTTTACAAAAAGATGGTTACCATTATAGCTTAAGGTGATCTCATCTTCATTTGCCGGGATCGCCGCCTTCAATAAGTTCAGCGGTTTGCGGGGAACAATGAACGAATCATTCTTCGGGCATTTCACTTCTGTTCTTTTATAACGTACCAGGCGGTGGGCATCGGTAGCCACACATTGCAACC
>CALRSN020000116.1:0-6951 GCA_943370865.1 Bordetella parapertussis | reverse complement strand
CGGGTTGGCAATAGCATGTTCTATTTTTTCACCCAACCCTTCTAATTCTTTTTCCATGATGGCCGCTTCTTTTTCATCAATAGAAGCTGCAATTTGCTTTACATAGGGCTCGATATTATTAACAATAGTCGCAGCAGTTTCCACGGCATTTACAGCTTCTGCTTTTTTATCATCATCCATGAAAAGATAGAAAGGGGATGATAAAGAGCTTGTTGTTGCAGCAATGCCGTTATTATTTTTAGTAACAGGTTTGCTGATTATCAGCAGCGCATTGAAAGTGATCAGGCATAAGAGACCGGCCAGTACACCTGCCAGTTTATTGAATGAAAAAACCGGTTGCTTGTTAACTCCCATGATCAATTCCACCCGGTGCAGCAGATCATTCTTTTTGCCACCAGCCGCGACCGCCAGCGTCTTGGGCAAATGATTGACTTTTTCTAATTCCAATAAAGCAGAAGCATATCCATATGGATCATACTGGAACTGCATCACCATTTCATCGCAGCTTTTTTCTCTTTCCCTTTCCACGATCTTCACAAATGCCTTTACAAAAGGGTTGAAGTATAAAATGGACTGGATAAATTTCAGTATTAGATTCAGCAGGTAATCAAAACGACGTATATGTGCCAGCTCGTGCAATATTACTGCTTCCAGTTGCTGGGTTGATAATTGATTGATAGCAGCCAATGGAACCAGGATCACCGGTTTGATATAACCAATAGTAACAGGAGAGGTGACCAGGTCAGATACCCAGATATGAACCGGTTTCTTAATGCCCATTTGTGCCGCCACTTTCCGTACAAACATTCTCCATTCAACGGCCGCTTTAGATAGTCCGTAATTGCGGATAACATTTACATACCTGTAATTTCTTATAAATTGCAAGAGAGGAAATACTAAAAGAATAAGGTAGAGCAGGGAGGCGATGGGTAATGTGCGGAAAAGCCAGTCATTCAATTGCTCATTACCATCGAGGTTTATTAAACCTGCCGAACCGATAACTGCATTCTCCGTTTTATACAGGATGGAAGCCAATGTCAGCAGAAACCAGGTGAAGCCGCCAATGGCTAATAAAGACGCCAGTAAACTTTTTTGGGAAGACCGGACTGTTTTAAAAACAGCAGTGATCAACTGGTAAACTACCCAGAGCAGGGCCATTTGCCAGAGACTGTTCAGCACAGCCCAGCCTAATGCCTGCAAAAAGTTGGATTGGTTAATGGCGCCCATCGGTAACGCTTATTGTTTTTTCAGATCATTTAATAAAGCCTGTATCTTTTCTATTTCTTCGGGACTGGCTTTGGTTTCACCCAATGCCTGGATCACCAGTTGGGTGGGGGAGCCGCCAAACAAACTATCGATCATCTTATTCAGCAAATGCTTTTGTGTTCTTTCTTTATTAACTGCAGCCTGGTACACATGGGTACGCATAGAGTCATCTCTTTTCACTAACCCCTTTTCATTCATGATCTGCATCAGTTTCAGGGTAGTGGTATAGCCCACATCTTTGGATGCTGCCAGGCCTTCATGTACTTCTCTCACTGTAGCCAGCCCTTTCGACCACAGTATCTGGAGTATTTCCAGCTCACTTTCTGTTGGCTTTATTACTTTGGTATTCGACATAATTTCATCATTTGTAACCCGAATATACGACCAATTTCGTATAAAGAACAACCGGCAACATTATTTAATTTTTTTTAACGCTGCTTAACGTTGAGACGCAACAGGTTGAAAAAGGTTACAAAAGAAATGAAGGAGTGGGGTGTGTATAAAAAAATAAGCCCCCCTGTAGAAACAGCGGGACTTATGTAATGGTTCTGATTAGACTCTTTAATTATTTATACTGAACCGTATTTGTATTTGGCAATGAAGCTATTGGCTTTTCAGCTTTTATTTCCTTTTTTGGAAGTTTGGCTGCTTCTGCCTCCGGGTTCCCGTTCAGCTGAGCGAGGGTCGGAGCAATGACCAAAGATACGATAGACATTAATTTAATAAGAATATTCATGGATGGACCAGAAGTGTCTTTAAAAGGATCACCCACCGTGTCACCCGTTACAGAAGCTTTATGCGGCTCTGATTTTTTGTAGTACGTCTCTCCATTGATCTCAACGCCTTTCTCAAATGATTTTTTGGCATTATCCCAGGCACCACCGGCATTGTTCTGGAACATTCCCATCAGTACACCACTTACAGTAGCCCCTGCCAGGAATCCACCTAATGCTTCTGGGCCTAATAAAAACCCGATCACCAATGGCGAAATAATAGTGATCGCACCGGGCAACATCATTTTTTTGATAGAAGCCTGTGTAGAGATCGCCACACATTTATCATATTCAGGTTTGCCTTTCCCTTCCATGATGCCCGGTATCTCCCGGAACTGGCGGCGTACTTCTTCCACCATACTCATGGCGGCTTCTCCAACAGCACGGATGGCTAATGAAGAAAAGATGAAAGGGATCATTCCACCAACAAATAAGGAAGCCAGTACATCGGCTTTATAAATATCGATACGCTGGTTGTCAGCAGGAAGTGCAATACCCACAAAGGCAGCAAATAAGGCCAATGCTGTTAACGCAGCAGAAGCAATGGCGAAACCTTTACCTGTTGCAGCAGTTGTATTACCCACAGCATCCAATACGTCTGTTTTTTCTCTGACTTCTTTAGGCAGTTCACTCATTTCAGCAATACCACCGGCATTATCAGCAATAGGACCGAATGCATCGATCGCCAACTGCATCGCCGTGGTGGCCATCATACCGGCAGCTGCAATAGCCACACCATATAAACCGGCACACTGGTAAGAACCCCAAATACCGGCAGCTAATACCAAAATGGGAAGGAAAGTAGATTCCATACCTACCGCCAAACCGCCAATTACGTTAGTGGCATGCCCGGTTGAAGATTGTTTGATAATTGATTTAACGGGGCCTTTACCCATGGCAGTATAGTATTCAGTGATGATGCTCATCAGCGCACCAACTGCTAAACCAACGGCAATAGCTCCCAGTACACCCCACTTCGTAAACTCAAATCCACGGAGGGTCATTGTTTCAGGAAGTAACCATGCCACTAAACCAGCAGCAGCAATAGCCGTAAGAATAATAGAACCCCAGTTACCCATATTAAGGGCTTTCTGTACATTATCTGTATTGATACCGGCCGCATCGCTTACACGAACGAACCAGGTACCGGCAATTGAAAATAAAATACCCACACCGGCGATCAGCATCGGCAGCAGGATAGGAGACATACCACCAAGGCCATCATCACCGGTTATGATTGTTTGCTGACCCAGAACAATAGTCGCCAATACAGTGGCTACATAGGAACCAAATAAGTCAGCACCCATACCGGCCACATCACCTACGTTATCACCAACATTATCAGCAATGGTGGCTGGATTCCTGGGATCATCTTCGGGAATACCGGCTTCCACTTTACCCACCAGGTCGGCACCAACGTCGGCAGCCTTGGTATAGATACCGCCACCCACACGGGCAAACAGGGCAATGGATTCAGCACCCAGGGAGAAACCGGTCAGTAGTTCGATCATTTTGATCATTTCCACGCCGTTCACGGAGGCACCGGCAGGTACAAAGATCATTTTGAAAATAATGAACAAGCTTCCCAAACCGAGTACAGCCAACCCGGCCACACCAAGACCCATCACGGCACCACCGGTAAAGGAAACATTTAATGCTTTTGATAAACTGGTACGGGCGGCCTGTGCGGTACGGACATTCGCCTTGGTGGCTACTCGCATACCGATATAACCGGCAGTGGCGCTGAATACAGCACCCACCACGAAGGCAGCAGCGATAAGCCAGTGGGAATGGGGATTGGAGGTCGCCATTACCGCCAGCAATATGCCCACGATCACAACAAAATAGCCGAGAATTTTCCATTCTGCTTTCAGGAAAGCCATCGCACCTTCGGAGATATAAGTGCTGATCTCTTTCATCCGTTCGTTACCGGCATCCTGTCTGGACACCCAGTTGAATTTTACAAACGTGTAAAGCAAACCAATGATTCCCATGGCGGGAACGAGATAGATCAATTTGTCCATAAGCCTGTGGTCTTAATCTAAGTTTTAAAGGACGGCAAAGATAGGGGTTGGCCCCCAATGACCCAAACCCCCAACAGGCTTTATTTTCAGGGGTTTGAGGGAGGAAAATTACTTGTAATCCAGCCTGATTTCAGTTTTAATGGGTTCGATTATTGTCTCCCTCCAACAGTCACAATTACAGTTCTTGGGTTTCAGGTTTTCGGCTTTTTTCAGTTCTTCGTTGATGGTTTTGAGGTTAACATCCGTTTTCCGGATCTCCGCAGCATTTTGTGCGTCTTTGACGGATATGGAAATGTCGCTCCCGCTGATCCGGCTAATTGTTGTATTGAACTCTTCTTTGGTCGCCAGTTGCAACGCAAGCTCCAGTTCCTGTTTGAGCCCGGTATTGAATTCTCTTATAGAATAAGCAATTGACGATTCCGTTTCTGTCACAGCCATAATGTATGCAGTAACATCCTGCGGCAGAAATATCTTCCCGTTCTTATATACAAAAGCATATTCCTCTTTATTCCGTTCGGCAGGGCCTCCCTGTACATATACTTTTGCGGAAGGGATAATTAAGTACACCTGTACTTTTTCCCGGTACGCTCCAACAACCCGGACAAACATTTCGCTTTCTTTTGCTCCATTGAAATCCTTCATCAGGATATCAATATTATACCAGCCGAATGTTTCAATTGTGAACTGATAGTAAACAGCGCCATTCTTGTTTGGTGAAACTACTTCATCATAGTTCAGCGGGGTGACTGGTGGGGTATTTAAAGAAGGGGGAGACGGATTTTTAATTTCTTCCACGAGTGGTCCGTTCTCTTTGAGCAGTTTTTCTTTCCTGTTATCCAGGTCGTTTTTCTGCCTGGTTAATTTATCAGTTACAGACATATACCTGATACAACTGTCAATACAATCATCTAAAAAAGCTTCGGAAGACACAGGAAGATTTCTTCTTTCACTTTCATTTTGTATATACCTGTAAATACTTGTCAGGTCGTCTTCTGATAATCCCGGGAAGGCTGTTCCTACTGAGCCATATCTTGCTCTTTGATTACAGAAATATAAATGCTGATTATACCAAAGCTCAGAATTGATATGGCTTAATTTCATTGTAAGGGAAGGATTAACCCCAACTGTATCTGAAGGCCATACAAAACTCTCTCCCACACTTGGGGGGAAATGCAAACCATAACCTCTTACTAATAAAGTATCGCCGGAAAATCGTTTCAAAAAATGGGCAAGTTCAGGGCCCGTTCCTGGTTTAGCAATATTATGGCACGAAGCACATTTCGATTCAAAGAGTTGGCGGCCATTTTGAATCGCAGTTAGTTGTTTATTCTCCGGCAACGGAGCAGGGTCAGTCCAGTTAATATTGCCATCTGTTGTGGTTTCGCCCTTGTATAATTGCATACCGGATTCAAGGTAGTTCGATGGCAGGGCAACGTTAATAGCTTGCCTGATCGTTACATTTTGCCCCGCTTTAGCATTCACATAGATCATCCCTCCGCTGGAAAGCGGCTCATCGCCGGAAGAGGTGGTGAGGCCATACCTGATCATCTGCTCAAGAGAATAAGCTTCTTTTATTTCAAGAACAACGGTATTTCCATTATCAGTCGCAAGTGCACCCTTCTGGATCTTCAGTAAGGCACCGTTCTTTGTAACAAGTGTTGTATCCCGGTCAATCGTAATACTGTATTCATCAGCTTTCACATCGCCCGGTTTGGGGAGCAGGCTGTTCGTTTGCTGACTGGTAGTACAGGCGATGATAAGTACGGTAACAAGACTGAGCAGGGCAATGATCTTTTTCATAAACAGGTTTGGGTATAAGAAGATACAATTTATACCTGTTTACATAAAAAGTAACCCGCTAAATGTGATTATGATTTTTTAAATGTAACGATATACTTGAGCGGGGTATCTATCCGTATCCGGTTATGTTTGGGTTGAGTGATCACCGAAGGTTTGCAGGGAAATAAGGATTGCAGAGCACAGGATTGCAGCATAAAAAGGAAAACAACGCCCCACTCATCCTCCGTTACCTGTGTCATGGAAAAATTGCCAAAGTTGATCTCGTTGCCATTTTCCAGGGTGAATGTACCATCAGAATAACTATTTCTCAGTGTCTGCCCGGTAAAACTATTACCTGAAAAATTAATATAGACCTTTCCGGCAGCTCCGGATGGAGGACCATAAGTTTCCCCCGTGGCTTTGTTATGCACTTCGATCATCGTCCAGCGGCCATTAAGATCACCGGCATCGAGATAATCTTTTTTGCTGCATCCCGGAAGCAGGACTACAGCTATTACTGTAATAAAAAATAGTTTTCGCATGTGCTGGTTTTGTACCCCGGCTGACAATGATCCCGGCTTTCCCGTTGCTTTTATACAATTGTTTTGAATGCGGCCCCCAGTTGTGTTATGATATCACCGGCGATCATGGCTTCCATGGAGTAATCTTTTGCGGCCAGGTCACCTGCCTTTCCATGTAAGTAAACTCCAAGAATCGCTGTCTCTGTTGAGCTATATCCCTGTGCCAGCAGCCCGGTCAATACGCCGGTCAACACATCACCACTGCCTGCTGTGGCCATACCGGCATTACCGGTGGCATTGAAGAAGCCTTTGCCATCGGGTGTGGCAATAAAACTATGATGACCTTTTAAAACAATGATGCAATTGAGTTCTTTTGCTTTTTGCAGGCATAATAATATACGGTCAAATTCATTGGCTGTTTCTCCAAATAATCTTTCAAATTCTTTCGGGTGCGGGGTTAACAGTGAACCGGCAGGGATCAACGCCAGCAGGTCTTTCTGTGAGGCTATAATATTTAAAGCATCTGCATCCAGTACCATGGGATGGCGATAGGTATCAAACAATTCCCGCAACAGCATTTTTGTTTCC
>CALRSN020000115.1:0-6990 GCA_943370865.1 Bordetella parapertussis | reverse complement strand
ATACTTCTCTCACTGACCTGTCTTATACAGCATATGATGATCACCGGGACCCACTGGCTTACTTTTGTGATGCTGTGCATTTATTTTTTTGCCGCCCTTAGTTTCTTCCTGCTGGCGCTGCAAAAACATATCGCTCCATTGTTACTCATCATCAGTACGGCATTTGCTTTTATTGCACAAGTGATCCTGATGAGATATGCCTTATTTTCCCTCGTAGTTGTATTACTGCTGATGTACCATGTGGTAGTGGTGGTCATTATGTATGTGGAGCAAATACCAAAGCGGCTCAAGCTGAAAGCGCAATTACTGAGGGAGGAAGAAGAAAGTTGGAGAGATAAGATATAGTAGTTTACTACCACTAGATAGCATCTCCCATAAAATACTGTAACCCCCAGAAATACAGAAAAATTGAAAGTATAAAATAGGTACCGGTTTTATATTCTTTCTCAAAAAATAAATCAATTCCGGCAGCAAGTACAATTAATAGATTAATATAATTAGCATAGAAAAGGAACCCCATCAATGGTGTAATAAAATTAATTATCCATGAGGAATTTGCAGATGAGGCCCCTGATGGTAAAACCGAAGAAAGCACTAATATGCCTATAAACAAAAGCAAACACCCTGCTGAAAAATGTCCTATTTTTTTAATCCAGGTTCTCATACTTATTGTTGGATAGTTACAATAGAATAACTGATAAAATCACATCTCCGCCTCAAACAATATCCTCACATCATCCGGTAAAAAGATCTCCATCATAGGCCCTTTTTTGATCGTTAAAAATGTCCATTGGGGAGAATCACTGTCTTCAATAGCCACCATGCTGTTTTTTACATGAAAGCAATAGCTACGGGTGGTTTCTTCAAACCAGCTATTCTTTTTTCCATATTGTGCTTCAAACAGGCTCAGCAGGAATTCCTTTTTCTTTTTGGGCTTTTTCTTTTTCAGGTTTTCGGTAAGATCTGCTTTGAAACGCACCGCCATTAATAAAGTATAGTCCAGCTTCACGAACCTGCCCTCCTCATGATCAATGATCTTCCCTACTTTATCAATCGTTACCAGGTCCATCATCACATCAGTATCCTCATTATGTAAGGTCTCCAGTAATTTTTTCCGCATGGCCTCTTTGGGCATAATATTAAAGAGCCGGGGATAGGTCAGTAATAAAACGCCATCATAATCTTCACTAAAAAAACTTTCATAGAACTGGCCCAGCCGTTTGGCTAAACCCGGCACATGGGCACAACGTTTTTCCAGTGCTTGCAACTCCATAAATGAAGATTAACGATAGTAAGGGCTGATCATCAGGTAAACAACCACTCCTGTCACCGCTACATAAAACCAAATCGGCCAGGTGATCCTTGCCAATCGTTTATGCTCCGGCCATTCACCGGTCATAGCCCTGTAAGCTGTAAACAATATAAAAGGGAGAATCAATCCGGCCAGCGGAATATGGGTGAAGAGAATAATGTAGTAGATCGTTTTCATGGTCCCTTCTTCACCAAATTTGGTTTCCCCGGCAAAAAGATGGTGACAGATATAACTTACCAGGAAGAGGATAGAAAGCACCATCGCCGACAGCATCATCTTCTTATGGAGTTCATACTTCTTGCTTTTAACAGCAACCAGTGCGGCTACTAATAAAACGGCCACACAAGAATTGATCACTGCATTGATCGTGGCAAACAGGTGCACATCAAAACCGAGGTTGGCTTCCAGGGTAATTCGTCCCAATGCCACGACCGCTATAAAAACGATTGCTGAAAAGGTAAAGATGAGTATCCTTGCTTTACGATCATTTTTTTTCCAGGCTGCTTGTAACATCCGTATTCTTTTTTCTGAGTATAAATAATAAAAATCCAACACCGGCTATGGCCAGGAGAAAAACAACTGCCATCAGCTGAAGTTTACCCGCAAAGAAACTTTTTCTCCCGGGATTTTTCTCCATCGTCAGCATCACGAGATTGCGGGAAAGATCGGACAGGGAGGCCGAGTCGAGTCCGTCATAATATCCTCTTACATGCCGCATACTGTCGATCAGTATAAATTTATCACTGTGCACAAAGTTGGTGTCAATGATGCCACCGTCTTCCACACCGATCTTTATTTCATTCAATGCCAGGTCATAGATCATTTTCTTATCTCCCGTCAGTAACCACCATTTTTCCGGGTCTATTTGAAAACGGTCTGCCCAGTATTTTAACCGCTCCACCGAATCCCGTTCCGGGTCAATACTGAAAGAAATAAAATGCACCAGGTCATTTGTTTTATCACCCACCCTTTTACCATTATGGATCGACTGCTGCAGCCTGCGCATATTACGGGTCATGGGCGGGCAGATGGTGGGGCAATGTGTAAAGAAGAAATCAGCTACTACTATTTTCCCTTTCAGGCTGTCCCAGGTGATCGTTTGACCCAATTGATTGGTCAGCTTAAAATCAGCTATTGTATGCCAAAGTGTGTCGTTGTAAATTTTCCCCTTCTCCGTCCTGGTGCTGGTAGAATCCGGGAGGTAATGCCGGGGCATCAATACATTAGATTCGCTGTAATTTTTTACAATAAAATAGCCCGACAAGGGAAGCAGCAGGGCAATCAGTATAGCATATAACGCATTCTTGTTCACAGGTTCATTTTTCTGATGAAAGATCAATTCTTACTGTTATCAGCAAAGTATAAAATCAAAAACCATTGTCCTGCTAATAACGGTTCAGCTAAGACAATGGTTTTGGTAAAAATTTCTGTCCTTATCTTCTATTGCTTGCCCCCGGCATCGGCAGGTTTTGGCTCGTCTGCTTTTTTATGATGGTCAGCCGGCATGGTTGACTCCTGGAAATGTTTATCATATTTATTCCGCAGGTTCTTATACGAATTACCATCTGCGATAAAAGCGATGATAAACCAGATAAACAACATCAGCGGCACCACGATGGTCATGATCATGTTCCGGATCTCATCACCCAGGTGCATGAAAACAGATACGATATAATAAGCTTTTGCTAAAGTGAGGATACAAACAGCCCCTTTGAACATCAGCACCAGCAATGCACTCGGGTTCTCCCCTTTGTGAATGGTGTATATCGCCAAACCGATAGCCAGCTCAATGATGGTGATCACTGATAACAGGATCGTTGTCTTACGCACCTTCTTTTTAAAAGTCGCATCATCTGTATGATGATGAAAACTTACTTCAGGGTATGCGGCCGAAGAAGAAACGTGTTGTGTTGGATCAAAATGAGTACTCATAATCTATATAGCTTCAAAAATTATTAAATAAGATAAAAACAAAGGAATACGAATACCCAAACCAGGTCTACAAAGTGCCAGTACAACCCGGCTTTTTCGATCATCAGGTAATGCCCTCTTTTCTGGAACACATCTTTCTGTGTCATCAGCAACATTACAATATTGATCACCACACCGGAGAATACATGGAAACCGTGGAAACCGGTGATACCATAGAAATAACCGCCGAAAGCCACAGGCCCGTTTTCACGGATATGCAGGTCAGCCGCATTAACCATGCTCATCAGTTTTTCATGCGACATGCCGGCCAGTTGCTCATGGGATACAGAATGATCATGTGAGCTTACTATCTGCACCAATGTTTCATGTGATGTATTTTTCAGGGCATCGGCTACTGCAGAGGCAGAGGCCAAATCACCCCAGGGGTTTACGGTTGTTGTTTGTCCCACCATTTTGATCTGCCCGTCAATCAGGGTGGCATGTTCACCGGTGATCAGGTGATGCCATTCCCATGCCTGGCAGCCGAGGAACGCCAAACCACCAACGATGGTCCAGGCCAGCCATTTCACTACCGCTTGTTTATCTCCTTTATGTCCTGCATGTACAGCCAGCACCATGGTAACAGAGCTGATGATGAGGATAAAGGTCATCACACTCACAAAAGCCAGTGGCAGGTTAGCATGACCGGCTCCGGGGAATGCATTAAAGACCACGTTCGGATCCGGCCAGAAATTCTGGCTGAAACGGATAGAACCATAAGAGATCAGGAATGCACCAAAGGTGAACGCATCACTCATCAAAAAATACCACATCATCAATTTACCATACTCCATGTTGAAGGGGCTTTTACCGCCACTCCACCATTTCGTCTGATGCACATTTGCTGTTGTCGCCATGTTAGTTGTCTTTATTAATTTCTTTATACACTATAATTAACCAATGATGAGGAAGAATACCAGCAGGTAGATCCATAATCCATCTACAAAATGCCAATATGTTGCTGCTACCTCCACCGGTACTGAACTATATGTTTTCGTTTTTCCAAAGAATGCTTTGATAAACATCACGATCAAAGCAACGATACCACCCAGCACATGCAGAGCATGCAAACCAAAAATCACATAGAGGAATTGCCCGCCTCCTGCTCCCTTAAAGGTGATTTGCTGGTCCCACAACTCTCCAAACCCCAGCCACTGAAACACGATAAAAAGAACTCCCAGTACCAGCGTCGTTGCTATCAGCGACCTGTACTTGCTCATCTCCCGTTGCTGAAAAGCCCTTAATGCCATCTGTATGGCCAGGCTGCTCAGCAGGATCGCGACGGTTGAATACCAAAAGAACTTCGGCATTTCCTCCACCCCCTGCCAGTTGGCCTGGTTACTTTTCACGATAAAAGCACTGGTCAGGCCGGCAAACATCATCAGGATGCTTGCAATAGCAACCCACAAGGTGAACTTGTGCGGATGAAGTTTTTTTCGTTGTTGATCTGTCACTATATCCATCTCACTTTTATTGTTATCAAGCTTTACTCATTAATAAGGCCAGCAATACCACCGGCAAATACATATAACTTCCAAACATCACTTTTCTTGCTGAGCTCACATCCATCTTTCTGTATAAACTGATACAACGCCAGAGCATAAAAAAATTCGCCAGCAATATCAGGATCAAACTTATTATCCCGGTTACTCCATCATAGGTGCTCATTCCTGTAAAATAAGGCAACACCGTGACCGGGAACAACAACAGGGAGTACATGATCGTCTGCAGCGCCGTGAACTTTGTGGGGCCTTCATCAGCAGGTAATAATTTAAATCCCACGGATGAATAATCCCGGTGTGCCACCCAGGCAATCGCCCAGAAATGGGGAAACTGCCAGAAGAACTGGAAGGCAAACAAGATCCAGCCACCGGTTGACAACTGATCATCTCCCGCTGTCCAGCCGATCAAACAAGGCAATGCTCCCGGAACCGCTCCCATCAATACCGCAATTGAATTGACTTTCTTCAATGGCGTATAAATAAAAGCATACAGGAACAAACTAAATGCTGCCAAACCCGCCGACAACCAGTTGAAATAATAACCAAGAATAAACACACCCAGCGTACCGGTTATGATAGCAAAGACCCAGCCTTCTGTCGCACTCATCCTTCCTGCCGCTACCGGCCTCGTGGAGGTCCGCTTCATTTGTGCATCGGTATCTTTTTCAACTACCTGGTTGATGGCATTGGCACTGCCTGTTACCAGCATCCCACCTGCAAAGAGCAAAACGATCATCACCCAATCATACTCCACTACTTTCGGCGCCAGCAGGTAACTGATCACACTGCTGAACACCACCATTATACTCAGCGAAAGCTTGATTAACTGTAAATAGTCTTTTACCTTCTTCATCTTTCGCTTATAATATTAAAGAACAACTTCACTCTCACAATACCTGCTACTTAAGCACTTCCCGTTAGTGCTTACTTTCATTTGCACCAATCGGTTCTGTCTGCGGAATGAAATCTCTTCCGTCTTTACCATAATCATACGGCCACCTGTGTACTTCAGGAATTTCTCCCACCCAGTTACCATGACCCGGACGGATCGG
This sequence comes from Bordetella parapertussis, assembly GCA_943370865.1. Classification (GTDB taxonomy): domain Bacteria; phylum Bacteroidota; class Bacteroidia; order Chitinophagales; family Chitinophagaceae; genus CADEDV01. The sequence continues at coordinate 1,153 of CALRSN020000115.1, read as the reverse complement.
CGTTGTCCATTCCAGAGTGTTGGCACCCCACGGATTCTGTGTAGTCACTTTTCTTCCTTTGAAAATAGAATAGAAGAAGTTGAATACAAACATCAGCTGCACTGCAAATACAATGATGGAAACAACGGTGATCATTTTATCGAGGTCGCCAAACTGGTTGAAGGACACCCAGCCACTCTTATCAAGATAACGGCGTGGCATACCCGCCAAACCTTCGTAGTGCATAGGCCAGAAGATCAAATAAGCACCCACCATGGTTACCCAGAAGTGGATATAGCCTAATGTATTGTTCAGGTAGCGGCCAAACATTTTCGGGAACCAGTGATACACACCGGCAAACATGCCAAAGAAAGAAGCCACACCCATTACAATATGGAAGTGTGCTACCACGAACATGGTATCATGCAGGTGAATATCGATGGTTGAGTTCCCCAGGAAAATACCTGTTAAACCACCAGAGATGAATAAGCTTACAAAACCGATCGCAAATAACATGGCCGGTGTAAAACGGATATTACCTCTCCATAATGTCGTAAGCCAGTTGAACACTTTGATAGCTGATGGTACAGCGATCAATAGCGTCAGTAACACGAAGATGGAACCAAGGAATGGATTCAACCCGGTTACAAACATATGGTGTGCCCAAACCAGAAAAGCGAGGATAGCGATCGCAAATAAAGAACCCAGCATCGCCATATAACCGAAGATCGGTTTGCGTGAATTCACCGACATGATCTCTGATACCATACCCATGGCAGGTAACAGAATGATATATACTTCAGGGTGACCCAGGAACCAGAACAAGTGCTGGAACAGGATGGCGCTACCGCCTTCATTAGGCAATACTTCACCATTCACCACGATATCACTAAGGAAAAAGCTGGTACCAAGGTTACGGTCAAACAATAATAAGATCGCACCGGATAATAATACAGGGAAAGACAATACACCTAACACCGCTGTAAAGAACATAGCCCAGATAGTCAGTGGCATTCTTGTCATGCTCATACCTTTGGTACGCATATTCAGAATGGTAGAGATATAGTTAAGACCTCCGAGCAATGAAGACACAATGAACATCGCCATACTCACCAGCCACAGGTCCATCCCTAATTTAGAACCGTCAGAAGCCTGGCCTAATGCACTCAATGGC